>JBLMXV010000183.1:0-12027 GCA_050257935.1 Chloroflexota bacterium | reverse complement strand
AGTTGACATAGGTCACCAATGCACCGGGGTCTTCCTCCTTTGCAGCCCGGTAAAGGCGCTCGATGAACCGCTCGATGCGCCGCCTGCCATGCCAGCGCACGATGGCAGCCGGAATTTCGTTGCCGACTGCGTAGCACAATATCGCCGGGTGGGAAGCACAGTGACGCACTGCCATACGTACTCGTGCCTCAATATCTGAGGCGCGGGATTTGTCGTCGAGAAATGCGATATGCTGCTCCCACGGGATGCCCACCATGACATAAAGTCCGCAGCGTTGGGCACTGTCAAGCAGCCATGCAGGCGGGACGGTGTAGGTGCGCACGGCGTTGATCCCGTTTTCCGCCATCGCCGCGAAATCGCTCTCGACGACACGGGGAGAAGGGTAGTCGACTCCGTCATCGCCGGGCCTGAAGGTGCCGTACGTAACTCCCCTGACCCAGAGTTTATTGTTCCCTGCAAAGATGAACTTACCGCGGACCCGCGGCCTCTCACACGGTCGGGAGGCTGGCTCCCCGGGGCGAGCCGAACGACTGCGGCTCTCGTCAAATGGCTCGGTCAACGGGAGGTGTAAGGACGGATCGGTTGCAACGCTCTGCATGTGCATAAGGCCGTGAGTCCCGATCAGATCCGGGAGGTCGCAAGGATCCGCTCTTTGCTGAGGGTCCCGCATGTGTCGGGTGCGCGTTCGTGCCACCGCCATGCTGTTTTCACGATGCTTTCGAGGGAGGAGAAGCGTGGTGACCAGTGCAGAACCTCTCCTGACCTTGTCGCATCGGCGATGAGGACAGGCGGATCGCCGGGTCTCCGCGCCGTTTCAATCACCGTGAAGCGCTTTCCGCTCAGACGCTCAACCGCCGATATCACTTCCCGAACGGAATGGCCGGTCCCGGTGCCGAGGTTGAGAGTGGCGCTTTCCCCTCCGTTGAGAAGACAAGTCAGCGACTGCACATGAGCCTCGGCGAGGTCCGTGACGTGGATGTAATCCCTGATCGCTGTTCCGTCAGGCGTGGGGTAATCCGAACCGTAGACTGTCAAGTGAGGGCGCTTACCCAAGGCGGCCTGGATGACCAGCGGCATGAGGTGCGTCTCTGGATCATGTGACTCTCCGATGTCTCCATCCGGGTCGGCACCGGCAGCATTGAAGTAACGGAGCGAAACCGACCGAAAACCATGGGCAGAGCCGTACCAACTGAGGGCTCGTTCGATGAAAAGCTTCGACTCGCCGTAGGGATTGATGGGTCTCGTGGCGTGGTCCTCGCTGATGGGGATGCGTTCAGGAACACCGTAGACGGCACAGGTTGAGGAAAAGACGATCTGCCGGACGGCGGTTGCCTTTAGTGCTTCAAGGAGGTTCACCGTGTTGACGACATTATTCTGAAAGTACTTGCCGGGGTCCTGCATGGACTCACCGACGTACGCATATGCTGCGAAGTGTATCACCGCCTCTATCCCGTACCGGTAGATGACCTCCTCCAGGGATGAGCGGTCGGACAGGTCGCCGTGGACAAGGGGTCCCCACTTGACCGACCAGCGGTTCCCTGCTACAAGATTGTCGAAGGTGACAGGGCAGAAGCCCGCCGAGGCGAGCGCCTTGCAGGTGTGGCTCCCTATGTAACCGGCTCCCCCGGTGACCAGGATTGGAGTATTCATAAACTTACCTTACCGTTTTTCGAAGTCCGTCGAATGAATGACCGGTGAAGTCCCCACAAGTATCCTGGGAGGAATAATCCGTTCAAAGTACTCGATGGTCCTGGTCAGTCCCTCTTCAAGACTCACTCGGGGCTCCCATCCCAATAGGGCACTTGCAAGCGAGATGTCGGGCTTTCGCTGTCTCGGGTCGTCTTCCGGGAGCGGCTTGAAGTAAACCTTCGACTGTGAGCCCGTAAGAGTGAGGATCATCTCCGCGAGTTCGAGCACCGTTGATTCCTTTGGATTGCCGAGGTTGATCGGTCCTGTGGATTTTTCGTCGTAATTCATGAACAGGATCAACCCTTCAACAAGGTCGTCGACGTGGCAGAAGGAGCGCGTTTGGGAGCCGTCGCCGTACACGGTGATGGGTTCGCCCTTCAGAGCCTGGACGATGAAGTTGGAGACCACCCGGCCGTCACTCGGGTGCATGCGGGGACCGAAGGTGTTGAATATCCGGCAGACCTTGATTCGTACGCCGTGTTGCCGGTGGTAATCGAAAAACAAGGTCTCCGCAGCCCTCTTGCCTTCATCGTAGCAGGACCTCGGGCCTATGGGGTTTACATGCCCCCAGTAGCGTTCGCTTTGAGGGTGTACGTGCGGGTCGCCGTAAACCTCGCTGGTCGAGGCTTGGAGGATCTTTGCGTGAGTGCGCTTAGCCAGCCCAAGCATATTTATCGCCCCCAGCACACTGGTCTTCATCGTGTGGACAGGGTCAAACTGGTAATGGATGGGGGAGGCGGGGCAGGCAAGGTTGTAGATCTCGTCGGCTTCCACGTAAAGCGGAACCGTGACATCGTGATTGATCACCTCGAAAAAAGGGTGGCCGAGGAGATGTGTAATGTTGTCCTTGGTACCGGTGAAAAAGCTGTCGACGCAGATGACTTCATGACCGCTTTCAAGGAGCCTTTCAGAAAGGTGCGACCCGATGAAGCCTGCTCCCCCTGTGACCAGAATTCGTTTCTTTGTGCCGTTTCTCATTTCTGACTCTCCGGTTTTGACGCCACGTTACCCCTCTGATCCGGCATTACCCCAAAGAGGGGTCTTGTGCCGGACCGGAATTGAGCCGGTCTGGGGGAGCGCGAAGCGGCCTAGTCACTTCTTGGCACCGGCCGGACTCCGCCTTATACACAGGATAGCACTGGCAGTGGGTAATTGATAGAGATTCCTTGCTTTTCTTTATGCGGATATTGCTCATTGAGCGTGATCATTTTGGGCTACCGAAAGCAATGACAATGCCAAGGGATCTTCCTTCAAAAATCCCTTAAAAATAAGCGCAAAACTTTGGAATGAAGCGTGGTCCGCACAGGAGGGACGCAATTTGTGTATGGTTTTTTATGCTGTCACGACGTGCCGGTGCTGGTTTGCTGAAGACTATGAGAGAACCAGCTATTTTCCGCATTGGGCAACGGATTGGAAAGGGATGTTGTTCACTCGGCCGGTGACGCGACCATTGCAACCGAACTGTTGCCAGGCCTGTGTCCGGTGCTCTCCTCGACCAGGGAGCGTATCGCCGAAATGTCTTCCGGGTGGCTCATGCGGTAGGCGGCCTGGGCTGTCCGCGTATTCTTGAGTGCCGACTCGATCGAGTCAGGCGTGAGCCTGACACCGAAGTCTTCCGGGACAGGGCGACCGGGGCGTGTATATCCGAAGAGACGGTCGAGCACCATATCACCGACAGTCGCTTTAAAGTGGGACGAGTCCCAGTAGTATGTCATCTCAGCGTGGCTGCCAGGTTCGGGCAGAGCCTCGGTGGTGACGGTCGAATACCCGCTGAAGTCGTAAAGCGCAAAAGGCCGCTCACCGGGGTGTCTCGCATGCTCATCTTGGAGCATCCTCACCAGTTCGCGCTTACCGATCTCGACGCTCGACCAGGCGCCGACGGCGACGTTGATCTCCATCTGGTGGGCATGCTCGGGCGTGATGAAGATGCGCAGGTCAATGTGCTCGGCACGGCAGAACTCCACGATCCGGCGTATATATGCCAGGGAGGTCTCCCCGCTGCTCACCTGCGGTGCAGCAGGACGGTGAGATGCCTTGACCGCAACAGGACGCATGCCTTCGGTCTTGAATCCCACCTCTAGCCTGTCGATCTCCTCGAAGTAGGCTCGCGGGCCGTACTTGACGAAGTTCTCTCCCGGCCTTCGGAAGAACACCTCGCCGAGCCTCTGTCCGTCTGCGGCGAACCATTCGGGCTCACCGTCATCCTGGGACCTCAGCGTGTCGATGCTCGCCTTCACCGTGTCGATGCTGACGAGGAGCTTCAGGTCGGCCAGCATCATGCCGAGCCGGGAGGTGAGCGATCCGGGCTTGCCGAGTATCTGAGGGTCGAAATCAGGGCGGACGGAGGCGGGCGCGCCTGTGGGATGATATGTGTCGAGGCCGAGCACGACCTGCTTTAATGGCTGCACGGCGTGTGCGTGGAGCAGGTAGTAGTACATCTCCTTAGTCGTGGCACCGTCGAAGGCGAGGTTGTAACGCCGTGTCACTTCAGACTCCCACCCTTCGTGGGAAGGCCTCAGTCCGAGGTGGCTGCGCGATGTGCCGAGGATGATCGCCTGCGGCCTGAGACGCCGCACTTCGTAAGCCTTTGCGAGCCTCACCCGGTGGTATACGGCCGGCTTATGCGTGTTGAAGCCCCTGATCTCAACGAGGCGATACATGGCGTAAGGATCGACGACAAGGTTGAAGCCGACGACGCTGCCGAGCAGGATGAGCGCTGCCAGGGCTGCGATAACCGGGTACTTCCTCGCTTCTTTTGGATTGATCGGTTCCACTGCTTTTCCCTCAGAACTGGAAATAGATGAACTCCGAGACCTTTGACATGAACATCACCGCAGCCCCGAACAGACACCCCGCAGCGACCGCCCATCGCGCGGAAAGAGGGTGACGAATGGCAACGGGCGCATCATCAATCCTGTCACCGGCGTATGCCCCGGCAGGTCCCTCGTAACCCGTCAGCTGCTGCGTGTTCGGTGCAAGCCACGCGATGAGGAGGAGACAGAGGGCAGTGAGAAGGGCGATGCCGCTGTCAACGGGCGCCGAGGATTCGACGAGGTGCGGGACAAGGGAGTGAAGGGAGGCCGGCATCGCAATCCCGTTGGCGCCTCCCATGGCGCGTAGCATCTCGATTGCAGAGCCCACGTCTTCGGAACGGAAAAATACCCAAGCGACAACAACGGCAATAAAGGTGACGGCCTGCGCCACCTTGCGTCCGATGCCTCCCGCAGGCTCGGCGGTCAGGCCTACCTTGCCGCGGAACGAACGCCACAAATGATTCACCGCCAGGTAGGTGCCGTGCAGCGCGCCCCAGACCACGTAGGTCCAGCCTGCGCCGTGCCAGAAGCCGCCGAGGAGCATTGTGATGAGCAGGTTGAGGTAGCGGCGCCGGGGGCCTTTCCTGTTGCCTCCGAGAGGGATGTACAAGTAGTCGCGCAGGAACCGTGACAACGTGATATGCCAGCGGCGCCAGAATTCGATGATGCTCGCCGATTTGTAGGGAGAGGCGAAGTTAAGCGGCAGACGTATGCCGAACAGGAGGCCCGCCCCGATAGCCATGTCTGTATAGCCCGAGAAGTCGAAGTAGAGCTGCGCCGTATAGGCAAGCGCCGCGCTCCACGCGGCGAGCAGGTCGAGTTTCGCGCCTGCCGCAACGGCGTCGAACTGGGGGGTGGCGAAGCGCGCTGCCGAGTCGGCGAGCAGCACTTTCTTTGCGAGCCCTATCGAAAAGATCGTTACGCCCAGGGCGATGCTGGCTGCTGATACGCCGCCGGTCTTACGAAACTGTGGCATCACCTCGCTGTGGTGGACGATAGGTCCTGCGATGAGCTGCGGAAAGAACGATACGAAGAGCGAGTAGTCGAGGATGTCCAGCCTGTCGACCCTCCCGTGGTACGCGTCCACGAGGAAAGCTATCTTCTGAAAGGTAAAGAAGGAGATACCAAGAGGGAGCACGACCTTCGCCAGCGAGATGTCGAGGCCCGTGAGTCCGTTGAGGTTGTCGACGAAGAAGTTGGCATATTTGAAGTAGCCGAGGGCCGTGAGATTTGCGGTGAGGCCAAGGATCATGAGGAGCTTGGCAGCTGCCGGTCTCCGGCCTCCTGTGGGCACGATGCGTGTCGCAAGGGCGAAGTTGCCGAGCATGAGCGAGAGGAGGAGGATGAGGTACTTCGGGTTCCACCACCCGTAGAAGAACAGCGACATGACGGTGAGGGCGGAAATGGAAGCCCTTTCGAACCCGGCTCTCCGCAGGCCGTGAAAGAGAAGCAGCGTCAGCGGCAGAAAAGCAAAGATAAAGAAATAGGAATTGAAAAGCATCTCCTCACACCATCCTTGAATTGTCCGCGATCATGTGAGCTACTGCCTTCCCGAACTGACTATCGGCTTTCTTGTCTGGCAGAAGTGGTGTCTGAAATCCTGCAGGGTCTGCGCGAACATCTCGAGATCGCAGGCGCCGTCAATCAAGATCCTCTTGATTTTGAACACATCGTCACCCTGACGGTTCGGCCCCTCCTCCACAGTGAGTGCCGCATCATAGCCCGCGTCTTTTGCCATCTTCACCAGGTCGTCGTTGTATTCTCCCATAGGCCATGCGAAATAGGGAACCTTCCGCTGGAGCCTCTCTTCAAGGATCCTCTTCGATTCTCTCAGCTCGTATGACGCATCTTCTATGGTTCTGCCACGCGTTTTCTCTTGGGCCCATGTGGCAAGGCTCTCGCCGTCCCACGGATGGGTCATCGAGTGGGCGCCGATCTCGAAATCGGGGTCCTTCGCGATCTCCAGGATCTCGGGCCAGTCAAAATGAGGGTAGCCCATGCCCGTGCCCGGGAATATCCACAGCGAGGCCTTGAAGCGGTGTTCTTTGAGAACGGGGATCACGTCTTTCATACTCTTCCATCCGTCGTCGAAGGTAAGCACGACCGACTTGTCCGGCGCCTCGCCGCCTTTCATGAAGGCGACAAGCTCCGCGACGGGGATGGTCGTGTATCCGTGTTCACTGAGGTAGCGCATCTGCTCCTTGAACTTCTCAAGGGAGATCACCGCTTCTCCCGGCTTATCCGGAGCAGGCAGCACCTGGTGATAGATGAGGACCGGGACCGCTTTCTCCTCTGCCCTGTTCACGCCCGGGATCAGCAGGCAGAGGACGAGCACAGTGAGAAAAAGGCCTCGACTCGAACGGTTTCTCAGGCAATGCATCGGCGCCATACCTGCGTCGGGGTATCCCTATTAGTGTAAAGTCCCCGCGAAGGCTTGCAGCACGAGCAAGGCGGTGGCGAGCAGGAAGATCCCGGACCGAACGATTGTCCCTACGGTGCCGTTCCGTTCATAACGAGCCAGGACGGTGGAGACTGCGGGACGCAGTCGGCCTGTCTTCCATGAATGGAGGACATCCTCCCTGGATTCACGAAGACCCATGAAGATGACCACACCGTAAAGGAAGAGGCCTCCGTTGAGGAGTGCAAAGACCGCGTGCAACCAACGCCCGTTGTAACTGTCAGCGACCAGCGCACACATACAGTACAGCACGATGAGTGTCTCGCAAATGATATACAGTGCCGGCGCCGAGGTCCGTCCCATGATCTTGGGAGTCCTCTTGAACGGTATCTTCTGGCCTGTCCACCCCTGGTGCAGGGACTTGAACACGCCGCCGAGGTTGATGGGTACGAGCACGAGGTTGAGGGCATAGACCCGCAGGAGATCACTCATCTTGTATCCCGAGTGGACGAGGTCGCGTCCATAGAAGAGGTAATAGGGAAGCGCCGACAGAGGAAGCCAGATGTTGCGGAGGTTGTCTTCGAAGGGATACAGGAGCACCACGACGAGCCCTATATTCACTCCGGTGATGGAGGTGAGGTAGTGAAACCTCATCAGGCCCTCGCCGACCTTTCTCACGAACCCCCAGCCTGTGAAGAGATGGCGCAGGAGCTTCGGCAGTATGATGAGGCCTCCGTTTGCCCAGCGCCGCCGCTGTATGAGCAGCGCCCCGTAGTCCGGGGGGGTCGCGCTGTACGAGAGGCGCTCGGGATAGTTGTAGAGCTTCCATCCCCGCGCCACGAGGTCGATGCTCGACTCGGTGTCCTCTATCACCGTGCGGTCGTGGATGTACCTCGGCACCTGGTAGCCTCTTTCATCGATCATCGTCATGATGTCGTCGAGAGCCTTCTTGCGCAGCAGCGCATTCGCGCCGACCCAGTAGGTGGCGTCGTGGCTCGTGAACCCCTGGTGGATGATGTACTGGATGTCGGTGGTGGCACCTGCCACCCGCTCGAGGACTCCCGGGGCACCGGGTATGGCATTGTAAGGAGTCTGCACGACGGCGAGACGCTCGTTGCCGGGCCTCTGCATCACCTCGATGAGACGCGGCGCGTATTCGGGCATAAGGAGGCTGTCTGCGTCGAGGGTGATGACATAGGTCGCGTCAGGCACCGAAAGGGTGCATTCGGACGGGGATGCAGGATTCAAGTAAAGGATGCCGTTCTGCTCACGCCCGGTGAACCTTCCGCCGATCAGGCCGAGGTAACTGTTGAGATTCATCGCCTTGTTCGGCTCATGGGAGAGGTTCTCGTAGCGCTTTCGTTCGAAGCTTTCGATGGTGACGTCGAACAGGGACGCGAGCCGGCGATACTCCCTGTCCACGCGCGCTTCGTCGCCCGGCGTGGAGGCCTTCTCTGCCCGGAGAGAGAGCTCAGAGGCGCGCGTGTCGTGCGCGAGCGCCCGATCGTTCATGACGTGCGAGACGAACCACTTGTCGGTGTGGTCGGTGACGGGATGCGCGGATGCCTGCTCCCTGAACCAGAGGGCTGCGTCCCTGTAAAGACCGGCGAGCCTGCGATACTCTTCCGCTATGACCACGCCCTCTCTCTTCCGGCTCTCGAACTCGGCGCGGGCGGTCTTCATCTTCGATGCTTGCGGCCCGAGCAGGTGCTCCAGTACTCGGGGCAGTGCCCGGGCTGCGAGCAGGCCCGTAAGGTCTTCTCGGTCTTGAGGGTTCGGCGGGTCGTCGATGAGCAGCACCACCCGCCGGTTGGGGTATTCCTGGAGCGCGGCTGAAAGCAGCGCCTGCCTCACAACTCTCGTTTCTTCCTTGTATGAAGGGATGAGCATCGTGAGCGGCGACGCAGGCTTGTCGAAGATGCGGTCCACTTCCTCCCCGCACGCGGGGCGATGGTCCCTGAGTCTCTTGAGGTATCCCCTCCGGGCGAACTGATACACCAGATTGCCGTAGATGAGGAAGGCGACTATCACGAAGAATATACCCTGCTCGACGACTTTACCGTACGAGGCTTCACGAAGACGCGTGACGGCGAGACCGAGGATGTCCTGTGCGAGCAGTATCGTCGCGACGATGGTGACGGCGATGCCGAGGCAGGTGAGGGCAATTTCCCTCGATAGTTTGAATGGTCGTATGCGCGCATCCCTCCGGGGGGTCGCGCACTGCCCCTGCGCTATATCTGCGGCGGGGCCCGCCTGGTTTGTACCGGACTTCTCCTTCATTGTGTTATCCTCCTGTTACCTTCCCATATAGCTGCCCAATGGAAAGCAAAAACTCCGAACATATGAAGACCGATGATTGCCGGAAAGCTCTTGCCTCTGGGTTGAGCGGTACTGCGGACGTCTGCAGGCGGGGATAGGGGTTAGCGCCTTACCTCTAAGACCCTGTCAGAACCGCAAGTCACCACATTAACGGTAGCATATCGGGTGGCTGAATGGTAGGGATTCCTTGCTTTTTTTTGAGCGAATATTGCTCATTATGAACTAGTCAGTTTAGCATAGTGAGCAAAAAAAATGCCAATTTTTACCGCTTCTCATAACCATTTAAAAACTAGTGATTCTCTTTGATCCTCGCCGCCCCCCGCTGACCGGAGACACACTTTTTGTATGGTTTTTATACACCACAAAAACGTCCGCATTTCTGAAAGGCCATGGGAAAGAAGGAGTATTGATGCTACCGAAGGTGTATGGCTAAGCAGTCATTTCTATTCGGGAATTCCTCCAACCCTCACTCTGATGTTTGGCGTGCCAGTGTATCTATGCTAGTATATGTTATCAGGTCGCTCGCGAGATCACGATCAGGGGAGGGCAAGATGAGAAAGAAACGACTCATGGGGTGCGCTCTGGCATTGTGCATTGGCGTGATGGCTTTGTCCGGCATCGCCCTCGGCGAGGAGAAGATATCCATAAAAGGGGACGTCAGCCACATCGACCTTGAAGCACGAACCGTGTTGATCACTACCTATGACAAGCAGGACATCACCATCACTATAGAGGACGAAAAGACGATGGAGAAACTCAGAAGCGGCAAGATCGTAGTCGGCGATGCCGTGAACGTGAAGTATGTGGTACGGAACGGGAAGAACGTGTCCACCTATTTCAGAAAGCCGGCTGGCTGCTGAGCCGTCCGGCCAGGCGACGTCGGAGGCACGGATGAGGAAAGGACTGACTTTGCTGCTGTGTGTATCTGCGTTTTTCTGGGCGTTCGGTGCTTATGCGGAGGACGGCTGCCTGAAGTGCCACGGCGATGCCTCGCAGATGCAGGCACTTGGTCATCCCCACTTCGCTATCACTGCAGACGAGGTTAAGACACAGTCGGGAATGCCCGGAGCGGGCTGCACTTCTTGTCACCTGGGAAACTCCGGCGCCGCTACTGCCGGAGAAGCCCATCGGGGCATGCTCACCCTCAAGGCTGTCACTCCAGATTGGAAGGTGTTTACAAGAGCTGAAATGAGCGACGCGGACCTGAAGGGCTGGGCATACCTTGAGCCGAGGGGGAGCAAGCGGTCAACGCAACTCGGCCCGAAGGTGAGCGTGAAGGACTCGCTCAGGGACAATCCGAAGTTCAAGCTGATCTTGTATCACGACAAGAATCCCGATACCCTCGCGTTCAACCCGAAGGTCGCTGAGAAGACCTGCGGCGTGTGCCACAAGGGGATCGTGCAGAGTTTCCTCAGGAGCCCCATGGGCGGGGGGAAGGGTGCTCATACGCAGAGCCAATACCTCTCGTGGACAGGTCCCGCGGGCCCGCAGAGTTGTGGTGTGTGGGTCGGCTCTCTCGCGGCGCCGCAGCAGGATCGGTTCACCGACGCGAACATGAAGTACTTCAACCGCCACTCCACGGCTCCCTTAACCGAGCGGGTCGCTTACGACGTGCAGAGGACCTGCAACCAGTGCCATGTGGGCTGTCTGGACTGTCACCTGAACCCCCGGAAGAGCGATGCGAATGACCCCCGCGCGGGCGCCCACCGATTTGTCGGAAAGCCTGAACCTCTGGCCTGTTACGGCGGTGGACGGGCCTTCAGCTGCCATGCAGGCCCTCTGGAGAGGAGGAGGGGCGACGGCTACATCAGGGCTGACTTCACCCAGGCCTCGTCAAAGGGCAAGGAGGCCCTCGCACCTGCGGTCGACGTGCACATGCAGAAAGGCTTGGCCTGTGTTGAGTGCCATGAGCCGAACAGGAAGACAGGCGACCACGCAGACCTGCAGAGGAACGTGAATTGCGGCAAGTGTCATTCCGCGGTCGTGGGCTCGCATAAGAGGGGGCCTCACCGGAAGGTCGACTGTGCCGCATGCCATACGGCACTCATCGGGGGCTACGCATTCAACTTCTGGACTCTCACCGAGGACGAGCGGGGAAAGAACCCGGTCACCAGGCTGCAGGGGTATCTGACCGATGCCGTGCCGCCTCTTCTCGTGAGGAAGAAAGGAGTGTGGATACCGGTTCACGTCGTGCCCCACACGTCGGGCAGCGTGAAGGCCTCGGAGGTGAAGTTCTCCACTCGTCTCATGTCCAGGAACAGGCCTGACTCGGGCATCGACAGACGGTACGTCTCGAGTGATTACTATGCGGTGACCGGCCTCGTGAGGGAACTCGACGATGCGGACCATGACACGCTCGTGTGGCTCAACATCGACAGGGTCGCACACGGGACCGGCAAATCGAGGACGTGCGAGAGCTGCCACGGGTCAAGGGCTCAGGAGATCATCGTCGGTTTCGAGGCATCAGGCGAGACGTACAAGGACGTGGAAGACGGACAGTACACGATCATCGCCGACGACAAGGGGCTGCGCGTCACCGATTTCAAGGGGCCTGACGGCGGGCCGATGGCGAAGGGACTCGAACCGTTCCAGGACAAGTGGAGCCTTAAGGGGAATTTTGCGCTGCCCAGGATAAAGCACACGCAGCGTTACGAAAAGCTTCGAAAGGCGTACCGGGACGGCGTGTTCTCGCACTAGCCGAATGATGGTGGATGTATCGGGGTAAAGACGGCAGGGCCAAGATACGCGTGGTGATGAAGTACCTGGGCATGTACTCCACCTCCGTCCGGGGTCAGCGTCCGCCCGCGG
>JBLMXV010000182.1:0-39434 GCA_050257935.1 Chloroflexota bacterium | reverse complement strand
ACGGGGTACCCGGGGATGCCGAAAACCGGTTTGCCCTCGACAAACCCCGCAATCAGTGGCTTCCCCGGTTTCATGGACACGCCATGCACCATGATCTCCCCGAGTTCTGAGATTGCATCGGCCGTATAGTCCTCAGTACCCCTCCCTGAACCGGCGTTCACGATCACGATGTCGGAGTGTACAAGGGCATCCCGTATCGCACGGGTAATGCTGTCACGGTCGTCCTTTACGATGCCGAACCTCACCGGGACTCCTCCCGCCTCCCGCGCAAGCCCGGAGAGCACATGCGAATTGTATTCGATGATCTCTGGCGGCTTTGGCGGCCTTTCACGGACAACCTCACACTCGATGATTTCCGTCCCCGTGGGGATGACCGCAACCCTCGGCCTGGCTCTCACCGCAACGTCGAGGTGCCCGCTCGCGAGCATAGCCCCCACGTCGATCGCCCGTATCACATGATTCTCAGGGATAATCAACTCCGTAGCGACGATGTCCTCGCCTATCGGCCTCACATGCTGGTAGGGGGTGACAGGGGCGTATATTTCTACGGAGCCGCCAGCGAGATTCACATCCTCGATCATAATAACAGCGTTGAAGCCCTCCGGCATGGGGTCCCCGGTGTCTATACGGAGAGCCTGTTCTCCGATTCTGAGAAGGCTGGGGGTTGTCTCCGACGCACCCACGGTGTCGGCAAACTTCACCGCGTATCCGTCCATTGCCGCCGAATGGAAGAACGGGGAAGAATAGCGGGCGAACACGGGCCTGGACGTGACCCTGCCGAAGGCATCGACAACACTGAGGAGTTCCTCGGGCATACGGGATATCCCCGCTTTTTCGAGGCCCCGAAAGATCTCCTGCAACGACTCCTCAGGCGGTAACGTGTGGAGGAAAACCTGTTTCATCGTCCTCTATGGTAGAGAAAAAGGGGAGGATCCTTCAAGTGACGAGCGAACGCGACACAGCAAAAGGACAAGAAAAAGCCCTCCGGACGGAGGGCCCTGAGCTAAGCCGACATGCCGTCGTGAACCGGCAGAGCCTAGTCCATGAACAGCAGGGCTACAACATAAAGGATGGGCAGGGATATCGGAAATGCCGCAATCGTCACCCCGAGAAGCGCCAGGGGAGAGGCGACCATGATGTCGATAATCGAAACCTTTTTCTTCTCCTCAACCTTCTCAGCAGTCCGTGCGCCCCAGAGAGTTTCAACCGTTGTTCCGTCCGTCTTCATGACCGTTACCTCCTTAGTAGGTGAATGTCTTATCAGTTGTTGATATATAAGCAGCATCCGTGCCAACTTCATAACTCATTGCAATTATGTTATATAGTTAAGGCTCATGAACGAGAGTTCCACAAAACGTAGACACTGAGCACATAAAATAGACAAAAGTTACAGGGATACGGAATCATGCGGGCGGGAATCATCCCTGGCAAGGCAGTCAGTGTCTATTCTATACCTTCTGCAGCAGCATCAGAACGAAAATGGACGAAGTGCAGGAGTGTCAGAAGCAAGTGTCAGTGTTGCAGCACTGTCCACGCAGTCCCAATGCGATAAGAGTCTCATTGCGATGTCCTGCGTCCCGGATACACGATCTGTATTTCTGCTTCAGGCTGGAACAGTTCTGAAATATGGCAGAGGTATCAGCCGGACTGAAACCTTTCAAGACCGCGACTATGACTTAGAAAACCGCGCAGGCTACGGTATCTCTGGGTAGACGATCTTCGGCTCCTCTCCCGTGAGAGCCTCTGTGAGGAATGCCTTGATCTGCCGCTTTTCCTCAACCGTAAGGCCGAGGGGTTTCAACTCAGTGTTCCCTTGTCCACCGCCTGCATCGACGAAATCGATGACCTCATCGAGTGTCTTGAATGCCCCGTTGTGCATGTAAGGGGCCGTCCTGGCGATCTCCCTCAGAGAATGCGTCCTGAAAGCCTTCCAATCCCTCTTGTCCTTCGTTACGAGGTAGCGGCCGAGGTCCTCGGACAGGTTCCTGTAGTCCGCGTACCCGCTCATCTTCGCCACATAGCGCAGCGTCACAAGCATTCTCGGGTCGTTCTGCACGTCGGCATTCTCCGGCACAAGGAGGGCGTGGAACTTGTCATCGGAAAGATGGGGACCGTAGTGACATTTAGAGCACCCCGCCTTACCCGTAAAAAGTGCAAGCCCCGCTTTTGCGTCGCTGCCAAGTGCCGCTTCATCACCTTTCAGGTATCGGTCAAGGGGCGGATTCACCGATACGATCGTCCTTTCGAAGGCGGCGAGGGCCATTGCGATACGCTCCTTCGTGATCTCCCCGCCGAAGGCCGTCCTGAAAGCCTCGACGTATTCCGGAACCATGTCGAGCTTCACCTCGAGGTAATCGAGGTTCAGGTTCATCTCGAAAGAGGACGTCACGGGGAGCAGCGCCTGCTGCTCCAGGCTCGATGCTCTGCCGTCGTGGAAGAGGTATTTATAGTAGGCAGAGTTGAATATCGTCTGCGTGTTGCGCCAGCTCTTCGTGGTTGGGTAGCTCAGCGAAATGGCCTGTCCGTCGGCGAAAGCCATGTCAGGTATGTGGCAGACGGCACAATTCATCGTCCCGTCTCCTGAGAGACGGCGGTCGAAGAACAGTTTCCTGCCGAGTTCGACTTTCTCGGGCGTCTGGGGGTTTTCAGAGGGTACCGGGACAGCCGTGAGCGGCTGGAGCTCACCGGCAAGAGAGACGGCGGCCATGAGGCAGCAGAAAACGAGCGACGCGATTGCAGTCGGGAGATTACTTTTTCGCACCCTTCAGCTCCTCGTCGATGATCTTCTTGAACTGTTCATACGGGCGGTCTCCGGTCAGCTTTCTCCCGTTGATGAAAAAGGCAGGAGTCTCGTAGAGGTCGAGAGAGACGGCGAGCTGCTTGTCCCGCTCGATGGCCTTCGCGTGCTTCTTGCCGTCGACGGATTCGGTGAATTTCTTTACATCAAGCCCAAGCTCCTGGGCGTATTTCACCAAATTCTCCCTCTCGAGCCGGGGAGACTTCTTGAGCAACAGGTGGTGCATCTCCGTGAACTTTCCCTGGTCACGAGCCGCCAGCGCCGCCTCAGCGGCCATCTGGGCAAAATCCCTGTACCGGTACGGATACATTTTGACGACGAGCCTCACCTTGCCCTTGTAATCCTTCAGGATCTTCTCCACAGTCGGACCGACTGCGACGCAGTGCGGTCACTGGTAGTCCACGAACTCGATCATCGTCACCGCAGCGTTTTCAGGCCCGATGACCGGCGATTCCTCCACAGGAACGTTGAATCGCTTCTCCTGCGCGTACGCGCCAGAGACGAGCAGGAGCACGATGCAGCACACCATGAGCTTCTTCATGTTCTTCTCTTGCCCCCTTTCGAAGCCTCTCCCCCATACCGCCGCCAAGGGCGGTATGGGGGAGACGTGCATGACGTAACTGATGACGAGGCCGCCCGCCGGTTATGACTCGTGTCCGTGCGCCTCGACCTCTGCGAGCCACTTGGGGTGCTTCTTCTTCGCCCACCAGTAGGGTATCTTCCCGCTCAGCATGATCCTGAGAGTTCCCGGGTTCGCGATCGTGGCGAGGTATATATGGACGGGAACGGCGATCATGAACAGGATAAAGCTTATGTTGTGAAACAGGTGCGAGATAAGCATCCACTGCTTGTTCTCGGGAAGAAGCCATATCACAAACCCGGTCGCCGATATGGTGATCCCGGCGCCGAGAAGCGCAATGTAATACAGTTTCTGCCCCGAGTTCAACTTACCCATCGGCGGGACCTTTACCTTCTTTGAGAGGTATCCCCCCGCCACTTTCATCCACTGCAGATCGTCTGTATCAAAAGTAAAGGCCTCCCTGAGATAGTTGAACATGGTCAGGACAAGTGAAACGGCAAACACAACACCTGCCCAGTTATGGATGTCCTTCATCATCGGAGCGCCGCCGAACAACGCCACCACGGACTTGAGGTGAAAGAGGAACGCAAACCCGGTGACGGTGAGAATGAAGCAACTGACGGCGAGCACCCAGTGGTTCATGATCTCGAACGCGCCCGCCTTTCTCACTAGAGTGTCTCTATCCATCTTTTTTCACCTCCTCATCCGGCTTCTCCTTCTTGGGCCCGAAGGCGACATAGTGCAGCAGGGCCGCTGCTGCGACACCGCCGAGGCTGAAGTAAGTAAGGGGTTTCAGAACCTTGTGCCAGAACACGACCGCCTCGGGTATTTCCGGCTTCTCGTTCATCCCGTAAATCTTCGGTGCGTCCCTGAAGGCGTAAATTGCTCCCAGTCCACCAAGGTCGGCCTGCCCGTAAACCTTCGCGTATCCCTTTTTCTGCGCCAAGGCAATGAGCTCGTCCCTGTTGCCGTACTTGATCGCCTCGGTGGGGCAGGTCTTCGCACAGGCGGGCACGAGGCCGTTAGCGAGCCTGTCGAAACAGAGGTGGCACTTCGAGATCTTGCCCTTTTCATCGTATCGAGGCACGTTGAAAGGACACGCGACCGCGCAGAGCTTGCACCCAATGCAGTTGTCCTTGTTCACCGCGACGGCCCCCTCTTTTGTACGGTAGTACGCGCCGGGAGAGGGGCAGATCTTCATGCAGCCCGCATCGTCGCAGTGCATGCACCTCTGGCTCACGAAGAGCCACCGGAGCGAATCCTTGTCAGAGGGGACTTCCGAATAGCGTATCTTGTTGTAGAGGTGCGGCGTGAGATCCCTGGGATTCTCGTAGCTGCCGAAATTCTGCGTCTTGTCACCGGGCAACAGGTTCCAAGACTTGCAGGCGACCTGGCATGCCCTACATCCTATGCACAGCTCAGGTGATATTAGTAAGCCCATTCGTGCCATGGTATCACCCCCTCGCCTTCTCGACATTGACCATGAACGCCTTTGATTCGGGGATGGACGTGTTAGGATCCCCGATAAAGGGTGTCAGCAGATTAGCGCTGTCACCGCCGCTCCCGTCAGCCGGGTACTGCCAGCCGAAGTGCCACGGCAGGCCCACCTGGTGTATTGTGGAGTTCATCACCTTGAACGGCTTGAAGCGTTCGGTCACAATCGCGACTGCCCAGAGCGACCCGCGGGCCGAGGACACGGTCACCTTTTCGCCGTCTTTGATACCCTTCTCCGCCGCGAGTTCCTTGCTCATCTCCACAAAGACCTGAGGCTGCATCTCCAGCAGCCACGGTTTGTGCCTCGTCATGACACCCGTCTGCCAGTGTTCCGTCACGCGATAGGTCGAGGCCACGTACGGGAAACGGACATCGCAGGTAGCGAAGATTCCGGCTATGATCGGGTTGACCGTCGGGTTCATCCGGTGCTTCTTGGAAAGCATGTTCTCCTGGACAGGGCATTCGAGAGGTTCGTAATGCTCGGGGAAAGGCCCGTCAGCCATGCCGGGGCCGAAGACTGATCCCACGCCGTCGGGCTTCATGATGAAGGGCAGTTTGCCTCCCTTCTCGTCAGCCATGGGCGGTGCAGGGCCGTCTGGCACATCGCCCACCCACACGCCCGGCTTTCCTGTCGCAGGATTCTCTTTGTCCGGGTCCCACTTGATCACCGCGCGATTCGGATCCCACGGGTTCCCTTTGAGGTCGACAGAAGCACGGTTATAGATGATCCTCCTGTTGACTGGCCATGTCCATGCCCAGTTCGAGTAAAGGCCGAGACCTGTCGGGTCCTCCTTGCCTCTCCGCGCCATCATGTTGATGATCTTGTCATCCTTCTGGGTGTAACTGCCGCAGAAGAGCCAGTTGCCAGAGGAGGTAGTTCCGTCCGCCTGCAGGCTCACGAAGTTCGTCACCAACTGCCCCTTCTTCCCGATGAGCTTCGGCGGGTCCACCTTCTTGTCATAGACATCCTCGAGGTAATACCCGTTGATCTCCTTCGCCACCTTGTGAATGTCGAGGTGTGTGATCTTCCCGTCTTTGTCCTTCTCGCCGTAATCCCACGAGAGATTTACGACAGGCGGCGGGAACTTCCCTCCCTCCGTCTGATAAAGCTTCCTGACCCTGAAGTACAGCTCGTTCATGATCTCGGCATCCGGCATCGACTGCCCGAGCGGCTCGATAGCCCTGTACCGCCACTGGCCCAGGCGTCCCGAATTGGTAATGCTGCCCTCCTTTTCGATGGAAGAGCAACACGGCAGCAGGAAGACCTCGGTCTTGATTTCCTCGGGCTTCATGGACGGGCCTCGCCAGAACGACGCAGTTTCGTTGTCGTAGAGGTTAACGTTGACCATCCACTTAAGGTTCGTCATCGCCAGTCTGACCTTGCCCGCATTGGCGCTCGAGCAGGCAGGGTTCTGGCCCCACGAGAAGAAGCCGTCGAAGGTGCCCTGGTTCATTTCCCAGAAGAGCTTGAGCCACGAGTAGTTCTGGCCGTCATCGATCTTCGGGACCCACGCGTAGCCGAAGTCGTTGTCCTTCGTCGCCTTGTCACCGTATATAGCCTTGAGGTAACTGGTGATATACTTGCCCCTGTTGCTCCACCAGTTGACGCTCTTCGCTTCCTTTGTTTTCGGCGTGAACTTGTCGATGTACGCCTTGAGGTCAGTCAGTGACGCGCTCGGCTGAGGAAGATAGCCGGGGAGGATATGGAAGAGAATGCCGTGGTCCGTCGAACCCTGGACGTTCGATTCTCCTCTCAGGGCGTTCACCCCTCCTCCCGCCATGCCGACGTTGCCGAGAAGGAGCTGAATCATGGCGAAGGCGCGGATGTTCTGGACTCCCACCGTGTGCTGCGTCCAGCCCATGGCGTAGCAGACGGTCGCCGTCCTATTAGGTTTCCCCGTGGAGCCGATGAGTTTGTAAACCTCTTCGATCTTGTCCTTCGGCGCACCGGTGATGGATGAAACCGTGTCGAGAGTGTATCGCGAGTAGTGCTTCTTGAGGAGCTGGAACACGCAGTGCGGATCTTTCAACGTCATGTCCTTCTTCGGTACGCCGCTTTCGTCCAGCTGGAAAGACCACGTCTTCTTGTCGTACTTCCTGGCCTTATCGTCGTACCCGGAGAAGACGCCGTCCAGATCGACGGGCAGTTTGAATTCGGGGTTAACCAGGAAGGGCGCGTTCGTATAGTTCAGGACGTATTCCTTGAAATAGAGGCTGTTGTCAATGATGTACTTGATCATGCCGCCAAGGAAGGCGATGTCCGACCCGGACCTGATCGGCGCGTACACGTCGGCCTTCGCGGATGTCTGTGTAAAACGGGGATCGACCGAGACGAGCTTCGCACCTTTCTCCTTCGCCCTCATGATCCACTTCATCGAGATAGGGTGGTTCGAAGCGGGGTTGCCGCCCATCGCAAGGATGACATCGGAATTGCGAAGATCGATCCAGTGATTCGTCATTGCGCCGCGACCGTACGACTCTCCCAGAGCCGCCACAGTTGCGGAGTGTCATATTCGGGCCTGGTGTTCCAGGTACACGATGCCCCAGGAACGCATCAGCTTCTGGACAAGGTAACATTCCTCGTTGTCCATGGCTGCGCTCCCGACATGGGCGATACCCTCGGTCCTATTTACGACAAACTCCTTCTCGACTGTGACCTCGACCTCGGGGAAAAGCCCCGACTCGTCGGGGACTTCACTCTTCTTCTTCTCCTTCACCTTGATCTTGGAAGTGGCCTTGAAAGACTTGTCTCTCGTCTCCTTTACCCTGTGTGCGATCTGGTCGAGAGCCCAGTCCCACTCGACGTCTTTCCATTCCGTTGCACCGGGGGCCCTGTACCTGGGCTTGAGAAGCCTCGTCTCATTGTGCACCATCTCATAGAGCGATGCGCCTTTCGGGCAGAGCGTTCCCTCGTTGATAGGGTGCTCGGGGTCGCCCTCGCAGTTGACAACCTTGCCGTCCTTCGCGTAGACCAAGAGGCCGCATCCTACAGAACAATAGGGACAGACCGTGGTGCTCACCTTAGCGTCCTTTGTCCTGAGTTCAGTGGCCTTCTCTTGTGCCGCCGCGCTGTCGGGCCTTGCGACAGCATCGACGCTGCCGAGCAGCATCGTCCCTCCCGAGATCTTCAGGAAATCTCGCCTGGATACATCCATAACAAACCCCCTTTCACAGTGATGTGTCTATACTAAAGAAACCCCAAAGGGAACAGCGTAGGATACATAGGCGGCATGAACTTCAGTCATTGTATAGCAAAATAGTAGTATGTATTAACCTATTTTGCAACCTTTTCTTTCTTATGAGAGCATAAGGAAAGTTAATCGTTTTGCAAGACTATTTTCGCGCTCTCACAGCACAGGGACGGACGAGGCTGAAGTGTAAGAGTGTCAGTGACGAACTGTCGCAGGCAACCCCGGCAGTGCACGCGCACCAACCCTCAAAGACCCGGCAGGCAACGGACAGTCAGCCGGATCAGTCCCGGGGAGTGATACGGCCTACCTGGGCTTCTATGATCGCTCCGACACCTGCGAGGGCGGGAAGGAGACGCTGACTGTTGTACCCTTGCCCAGGTCGGATTCGAAGTCCATCGAGCCGCGGTGTTCTTTAACGATCGAGTTAGAAATGTAGAGACCGAGCCCCGTGCCGCCGCTGTCGAACTTGGTGGAATAAAAAGGTTCGGTAACGCGACTGAGCACCTCCTTGGACATGCCGGCACCCTCGTCTCTCACTTTTATCTCCACGGCGTTCCTGTCTTTTCTGAACTGGGACGATATCCAGACACTGGAGTTCCTGTTCGGCAGGGCATGAAGAGCGTTCATCAGCAGATTGATGAAGACCTGCTCCAGCTTCTGGGAGCTTCCCCTCACGGGCGGGATATCCTCTTTCAGATCGAGATGAACCCGTTCTGCGTATTTGTGCACCTGGTCACTGAGAACGGACACGGCATGCCGTATGACGCGGTTCACATCTACGTCCTTGTCGAGCCTCACCTTGTCCCCCTGGACAAAGTCTTCGAGATTGTCGACTATCTTCTTGATCCTCGATCCGCCGTTCATTATCTCCGACAGCAGCTTAGGGACCGCCTCCTTCATCTCTGAGAAGGGAAGCAGGGGGCCTCCCATTGGAAAGTCACCGTTTTGGCGGTAATGCCGCTCAAGGATAGGCAATGCGTCCCGCCATACGTCCGAAAAAAGCTGGGCGTTGTAAATGATCGAATTGTTCGGACTGCTGATCTCGTGCGCGACACCCGCCATGAGGAGGCCGAGGGAGGCCATCTTGTTGGTATAGATCAGCTGGGCCTGCCTGAACCGTACGTCCGCCCTCGACCGTATCTCGTCCGTGATATCCCGGAAGGAAGAGAACACAACGTCCCGGTCGCGGAGTTTTATCACTCTCACCCGGAACGAGAGGATGCCCTTGTCGCCATCCCTCTTTCTGTAGGTCAGCACCCTCCTGTCGTCTGAGGCATCCGCGCTCGATATGATCTGCCTGAGGTTGTGCAGTTCCTCGGAATCGACAAACAACGAAGGTCCCTTCTCGATGAGTTCGTCTCTCTCATACCCGAAGAGGGACGCTGCGGCAGGGTTAGCGTCTATGATCGCGCACGTTTCAGGTTGCAGCACAAGCTGCGCCTCCTCGTTCTGGTCGAAGAACTGCTGGAACACCTCCTGACTCGCCCTCAGCGCCTCATTCTTCCTCGTCCTTTCGCGCTTCAGGCGGACGAGAGTGGCGGTGAGGTCACGGGACAGATCCTCAATGCGCTCTTCGAGCGCTTCCCGTGAAATGACGTCGGAATCTTCGGAAACACTATGGTTCGCGCCGCTACTCTTCTGCCGGGCCATACTGTGCCTTCCAGACTTCGCGTGCTCTTTCATCAATCAATTCACTCCCTCGCCGGGCGCTTTGGCGAATGCTGGCCGTCGCGCAGTGGGCTAGAATATTGTAACTTTTGTCAATATATGGTAATATTTGTCGAGTACATTAGGCAAGGCCCTGTGGGGTGAGGGCTGACTTCCTTGATTGTCATGGATACAGGTCTTGGCATGCTTTCTGCTAAATATTTGTCACGCGGGACACTGCACGGCCCCAAGGAGGGGCTAGGCCATGGAAGAGACACAGCCAGGCATCGAGGTCGTGTGGATGGAGCAGGCCGAGGACAAGCGGCTCGAGGAAAGCAAGAAACTGATCATTGCCGAACTTCTCCTGATGGTCCCCTTGGCCGTGCTTGGACTCATCATCGCCGCATACCCCGTATCATTTCCTCTTCTTTATTACATCGTCATGAAGATCCTGGAGTAGCCCGCCGCACGACCAGACGGGTCAGGTGCAGTGAGCTGGCATCACAGCGCTGGCATTCCGGACTCGCCTTTTCCCGACAAGCGGCTCATCGTGTGAACGAACATGTTTCCTGCACCCCGAAAACGCTGCACAGGAAGGCGGTCAGATGACTGAGACAGCCGAGCTGCAGCAGAGACTCCGTGAACTCGAGGAATCGGAACTCCGGTGCAGGATCGCTGAAAAGGCTCTCGCCGATGCGAACCAGACACTCTGCGCACTTGTCCACGCCTCTCCCGTCGCGATCATCGTCACCGACCCCGATGACCATATTCGGCTCTGGAACAGCGCTGCGATGCAGATCTTCGGGTGGAGCGAGGAAGAACTTCTGGGGCGTCCGAACCCGCTCTGCCCTGGTGAGAGCCGCAGGGATTTCGTGGCTCTGTGCGAAAAGGCGATGCGAGGCGAGGTTATCACGGGAGCCGAACTGGCGCTTTGGAAGAAAGACGGGGCACTTGTCGACGTATCATTGTCGACAGCGCCGCTCCGTGATGAGCAGGACACCCTCACGGGCATCGTGCTCATTCTGTCCGATGTGACCAAGCGCAAGCGCGCCGAGGACGCGCTCCGGTTATCGGAACAGAAATTCTCCAAGGCATTCCACTTCAGTCCCGACTGGATCACGATCAGTCATCTCGTAGACGGCCGTTACGTCGACGTCAACGATGCCTTCCTCCGGTTGACGGGTCATACCCGGGAAGAGGTGATCGGCCACACCTCTCTTGAGCTCGGCATATGGGTGGACCCCCTCGAACGGAGCGCAATGGTGAGGACCCTGCAGGCGAAAGGCACCGTTCATAACGAGGAGGTGCGCTTCCGCATGAAAGCTGGAGACGTCCGGGTCATGCTCAGGTCCGCTGAGGTCATAGAACTGGGAGGAAGATACTGCGTCATCGCGGTGACGCGGGACATCACCGAGAGAAAACAAGCCGAGGACGCACTCCGCCTCTCGGAGGAGAAATTCTACAAGGCTTTCAGGTCAAGCCCTGACTGGATCACAATCAGCCACCTCGCCGATGGTCGCTACGTCGACGTCAACGACGCCTTTCTCCGGATGACGGGCTATGCCCGGGAAGAGGTGATCGGTCGCACCTCTCTTGAGTTGGGCATATGGGCCAATCCCGAGGATCGGCGCGAGATGGTAGGTAAACTCCAGGAGAGGGGAGAGGTGAGCAATGTGGAGGTACGCTTCCGCATGAAAACTGGAGATGTCCGGGTCATGCTCAGATCGGCTGAGGTGATAGAATTGGGCGGGAAATACTGTATCATCGCGGTGACGCGGGACATCACCGAGCGGAAGCAAGCGGAGGAAGCCCTTCGTCTCGAAGTGTCGTCCCTGCGGCAGCATCTTTTCTCCGACCGGCTCGCAAGGGAGGAAGCATTCTCTTCGATCGTGACACGGAGCAAGAAAATGCGCGCCATCTTCCAGTATGTGGAGGTCATCGCGGAATCACCGCAGCCCGTGCTGATCGTCGGAGAGACAGGCGTGGGCAAGGAATTGATCGCCCGTGTGATACATGAGCTGAGCGGCCGGCCGGGGTCTTATGTGACGGTGAATGTGGCCGGACTGGACGACGCCGTGTTTTCCGACACCTTGTTCGGCCATAGGAAGGGTGCCTACACGGGTGCAGACAGCGCACGGGAGGGGCTCATCGCCCAGGCATCGGATGGCACGCTGTTTCTCGACGAAATCGGGGACCTGAAGGAGTCCTCGCAGGTCAAGCTCCTCCGTCTCCTGCAGGAGCAGACGTATTACCCCCTGGGCTCAGATGCGCCGAAGCAGAGCAACGCACGCATCCTCGTCGCCACGAACCGGGACCTCGAGAGGCTCATGTCCGAAGGCAGGTTCCGCAAAGACCTTTACTACCGTCTGATTGCACACCACGTCACCATTCCTCCGCTGCGTGAAAGGAAGGAAGACATTCCTCTGCTCCTCGACCATTTCCTCGGGAAATCCTCGTACGCTCTCGGCAAGAAGAAACCGACTCCCCCGGCTGAGCTCATCACGCTACTCACAGCTTACGACTTCCCGGGCAACGTGCGCGAACTGGAGGCCCTCGTCACCGACGCAGTTGCCAGGCACAGGTCCGGTGTGCTCTCGATGGATCGCTTCAGGGAAGTCGTCGGTCGTGAACCCCATACCGGCGATCTTTCCGGAGAAGATGTGCCCCTTGAAATCTCGACTCGTTTCCCGACCTTGAAGGAGGCCGAGGAGTTCCTCATACGGGAAGCCCTGAGGCGTTCCCATGGCAACCAACGAATCGCCGCTTCTTTCCTGGGCATCACGAGCCAGGCGCTGAATAAACGCCTGCGCAGATCCGACCAGCAGTACATCCTGGAAAGGGGGGGAGCAGGGCAGGAAGCATGAGTCAGGTTTCTAAAGGAATCGTCGTGCTTCGAAAACACACCACCCAGATGTCCCGGAAAGGCGTGCGTCAGCTGAAGGAGGATGCCGTCACTTTCCGAAAAGGCAAGGCGCCCGGTACCATTCTCAGGCTTTTGACGGCCGCGCTTATCTTTGCACTGTCGGGACTAACCGCGCATATCAGCACTGCGTGGTGCGCTGACGACGAGATCCTGATCGGCATGTCTGCGGCTTTCAGAGGTGCAACCCGTGGGCTCGGCATCGAGCTCTTCAGGGGGTCAATGGCGTACATCGACCACATAAACAGCCTCGGCGGCATCCACGGGAAGAAAATCGTGATCCGCGCCTACGACGACGGGTACAATCCGATCCCTGCGGTGGAGAACACAATCAGGCTTGTCGAACAGGATAATGTACTTCTCCTCTTCGATTACGTGGGGACACCCACAGTTACTAGGGTGCTGCCACTTCTCAGGAAATACAGTGACAGGAATGTGCTGCTCTTCTTCCCCTTCACGGGTGCAGAACCGCACCGCCAGCCTCCCTACGAAAGCTACGTCTTTAATCTGCGAGCGTCTTACGCTCAGGAGGTCGGCGGGCTTGTCGACAACTTCGTAAGAATAGGGCGAAAGCGCATCGCAGTCCTTTACCAGGTCGATGCATATGGCAGAAGCGGGTGGAACGGTGCAAGGGTTGCACTCGCGAAGTACGGTCTCAGTATCGTAGGTGAGGCAACGTACCGGAGGGGAGCAAAGTACACCCAGAGCCTTAAGCAGCAGGTGGAGATCATCAAGCAGTCGAACCCCGATGCGATTATCTCCATCAGCACCTATGCCGCAGGTGCAGCCTTCATCAGGGACGCCCGTGACGCGGGGCTCGACGTGCCTATCGCAAACGTCTCGTTCGTGGGCGCCGAGTTCCTCATCGACCTTCTCCTCCAGACCGGCAGGGAAAATGGCAGGGACTACACGGCAAACCTCGTAAACTCCCAGGTCGTGCCGAGCTATGAAGACACCTCTCTCCCGGCGGTGAGGGAATATCGGACCCTTATGAAGGAGTCCCACACAATGCCCCCTCTGGAACTCCTGGAAGAGGGATACGGGCCCCTCGAGTACAGCTTCGTCAGCTTCGAAGGCTTTCTCAACGCCAAGGTCCTCGTGGAGATCCTGAAGCGATTCGAAAGAGCGCCTGAGAAAGACCGCCTCAAGCAGGCCGTGGAAGGCATGACCAAACTCAACATCGGGATCGACACGCCCGTGTCCTTCGGACCCGATAAACATCAGGGACTCGACAAGATCTATTACACCACCGTGAGGAACGGCCGCCTCATTCCGCTTATCACCTGGGAGACCTGGAGAAAATGATCAAGTCCAAGCTCTTCACGAAGACGATCCTCACGATCATCGTTCTTTTCGGGGTCCTCTCGTGGACCACCGCCCTTTCGTCAGGCTGGAACCTTTACACCGTCCTCATACAGGAATACGAGAGCAAGGGTACGGCGATTGCCCGGAGCGTCGCCGGCTCGACCGTTGAGATACTGTTGAACCGGGATGTTTCGATGATCCAGGCGACGATTGACCAGTTTACCGAGATCGCAGGCGTTTCCTACGTGTTCGTCGTCGACTCCCAGAACGAAATCATCTCCCACACCTTCGTGCCTGCGATACCTGAGGAGATACTCAAGGTCACCGAGACAGAAGACCAGAATCCAGTGCGGGACGTGGTCATCGGGGGCAAGGACTACATCGACATCTCGTCGCCGATCGTTGCCGGAGCAGTCGGACACGTCCACGTTGGCATGGACAAGGGGGTGATCAAGGCACAGATCCGCAACGCGATCGCCCGTCAGATGGTGGCAATCCTGGCGGTCTTCCTCGTCAGCGTGGCCGTCGCTTACGTCCTTGTCAACAAGATTTCACAGCCGCTGAACAAACTGGCCGAGTACGGAAGAAAGCTCGCGGCGCGGGACTTCTCGGCGACAGTGGAGATCAAGTACGAGGACGAAGTCGGGCTGCTCGCCAGGACGATGCAGTCCATGGCAGGAGACCTGAGGAAAGCTTTCGAGGGTTATGAACAGGCTATCCAGGAAGCGACTGCCGAACTCCAGGAGACTCTCGCCTACCTGACGAATATCATAGACAACATGGCGGACGGGCTGCTCGCCACGGATGCGACAGGGAAGATCACGCGCGTGAACCCCACGCTCACCGATATGCTTGGCCTCCGTGAAAGCGACATGATCGGCAAGAAGTGCGAGGAGGTCCTCAGCCCCGAACTGGGGGAACTGGAGAAGAGAAGCAGGAAGCATCCGGACAAGACCCTGACCCTGGAGACCGGCATTTCACGAGGCAGGACGGGCAAGGCGGTGGCCACCTCCATCCACAAGTCTCCTCTCTCCCCTGACGGACACGAACAGAAGTCCATGGGCTCAATAATACTCATCCGCGATATCACCGCTGAGAAAGAGACCGACAGGATGAAGACGGATTTCATCTCCACCGTATCGCACGAACTCAGAACACCCATGACATCGGTCCTAGGGTACACGGCGATCACGAGGAAGAAACTCGAAGATCTTGTATTCCCTCATGTCGCGCATAGGGACAGGAAAACCGACAGGACGATGCGCCAGGTGGTTCAGAACCTCGGGATCGTGATTTCAGAGGGAGAGCGTCTGACCACCCTTATCAACGACCTCCTTGACATATCCAAGATGGAAGCGGGCCAGCTGGAGTGGAAGATGCAGCCGCTCTCCGTGTACGACATCGTGGACACGGCGATGGACTCGACGTCAGCCCTTTTCGAGCAGAAAGGCCTGACCACGGCGAAGGACCTCGAGGAGGGCCTGCCCCAACTGGTAGGCGACAGGGACAGGCTCGTGCAGGTGATGGTGAATCTCCTCTCCAACGCCGTGAAGTTCACCGAAGAAGGAGGCGTCACCTGCAGGGTGAGCAGGTCGGGTGGCGAGGTCACGGTCAGCGTAATCGATACCGGCATCGGCATCGCCCGAACGGAGCAGGAGAACATCTTCAAGAAGTTCAAACAGGTGGGAGACACCCTCACCGACAGGCCCAAAGGGACCGGTCTGGGGCTGCCCATCAGCAAACAGATAGTGGAGCATCACGGCGGGAGGATCTGGGTCGAGAGCGTTATCGGCGAGGGAAGCACCTTTTCGTTTACAATACCCCTGGCATCCACGACGAACGACGGCTCGGACCGCAGCGTCGCAACGGAAGAGCGGGAGGGGGATTCGGCGGCGACCCTCGCCGCCTGACAATCTACGGGGGATAGAAAGACATGCATAAGATACTGATAGTGGATGACGAACCGCTCATGAGGCAGCTCATCGAGCAGACCCTTGAGGGTCTCGAGGACGGCGGTGTGGAGTTGCTGACCGCCGAGGACGGCATATCCGCAGTTGAAACCATCAAGAGGGAGAGACCCGACATAGTATTTCTGGACGTCATGATGCCAAAGATGAACGGGTTCGAAGTCTGCAACATCGTCAAGAACGAGCTTTTGCTTCGCAGTGTGTATGTCATCATGCTGACGGCAAAAGGGCAAGAGTTCGACAAGCAGAAGGCGAGGGAAGTCGGCGCCGACGCGTATATCACAAAGCCCTTCAAGGTGGACGAGATTTACGACAAGGCAATCGACGTGCTCAGGATAAGGCCAGCTAGAGAAAGCTAGCGTCGATCTCCGGTCTCCTCCAGCCCCATCATCGGTCACAAGTTAGCCTTGCAGAACGGGTTCCGGAATCTCCGCCCGGCTCATGTCAAGTTAAGGATCACTCCTCTCCGAAGAACCTGGCGCGCATGAGGTCCGCCCTCGAGACGATGCCCACGAGGCAGCCTTTCTCGTCGACCACCGGCACTCTGTTTATGCCCATGCGGTCGAAGAGTCCCATGATCTCAAAGGCGGTCGCCTCGGCGGTCACAGTGACCGCTGGAGATGACATGATATCCGCCGCTTTCTTGGTGCGGATAGACGTGGCGACACAGCCCTTTCCCTTCAGACAGGCGGCGATGATTCCCATGACATGTTCCGCGTCCTTCGCACCCATTCGTGAGAGGAAGTCCTTTTCGGATATGACGCCGGCGATCCTTCCCTCACCGTCCACCACAGGAACGCCCGATACATGCCGTTCTGCCATGACATCGGCGACCTGTTGTGCCGACGAATCAAGACCCACTGAGTGGACAGGCCTTGTCATGATATCCCTCGCCCTGACCGCTGAAGAGATCCGCTTTACCGCGAGACTGTAGGCGGCACGAAACACCTCCTTGAGGTCGTTCGGCGTGATGTCCAGGTAGCCATGCATCTGCTTCATCGCATCATAGACATCGTCATCCGAGACGTCGATCCCGAGGGGAAGTGAGGGCTTTTTCGATGGTTCATCCATGTTGTCCTGCCTCAGGAAAGTAATAGGTCCGGGCGTCTGTACCGTTCACACATATCGTATCTTAATACCGCCGTCCTTCGCGATCTCGCCGATGAGGTATGCCCGCAGTCCCTGGCTCGTGAGGAATGACACCGACTCGCCACCGTCCTCTGAAGAGACCACGATGATATACCCTATTCCCATGTTGAATGTCCTGCGCATGTCCTCTTCCGGCACGTTGCCTATCTTCCTTATCACTTCAAAGACCGGCGGCACGGTCCACGAATCCTTTCTCACCACGGCGGTGATGCCGTCACGCAGGATACGGGGCAGATTGCCAAGGATACCCCCTCCCGTAATGTGTGCCATTCCTTTGATCTTGACCTGGCGCGCGAGGGCATGTACGCCCTTTACATAGATCTTCGTCGGACTAAGCAGCTCATCGCCGAGCGAACGGTCAAGTTCTGCCACGAATGAGTCCGGCTGAAGTCCGCCCAGTTCGAAGAAGACCTTTCTCGCAAGGGAGTACCCGTTGCTGTGGAGACCGTTCGATGCCAGTCCGATGATCACATCGCCTGGACCGATCGTACTGCCGTCGACTATTTCCCCCCTGTCTACAACACCCACGGCAAACCCCGCGAGATCGTACTCCTCGGGCGCGTAGAACCCCGGCATCTCGGCGGTCTCCCCGCCGATGAGGGCGCATCCTGCTTCCTCGCACCCGAGGGCGATTCCACGGATAACCTCCCGCGCCTTCTCGGCACTTAACCTGCCTGTCGCAAAGTAGTCGAGAAAAAAGAGAGGTTCAGCCCCGAGGGTAAGGATGTCGTTCACGCACATCGCAACGAGGTCGATCCCGACGGTATCGTGCCTGCCTGTCATAAAGGCGACTTTGAGCTTCGTGCCGACGCCGTCGGTCCCGCTCACAAGAACCGGTTCACGGTACCTGTGCGTGTCCAGGCGGAAGAGGGCGCCGAAAGCACCGATATCGGTCATCACCTCAGGCCTGAAGGTCTTCCTGACCATGGGCGCTATGAGGCTCACAAGGCGCTCGCCTTCATCGATATCGACCCCTGCCTTCTTGTAGGTCATCTCTTCCATCGTCTCATCCACGACTGCTGCCAGCGGCGCATGAGCACCACCGCTGAATCAGTCAGGTCACACTACAATATTTCGACAGCCAATTTCAAACCCGGACCAGCGGAGCAACCGATTACGGAAAATAGCCTGCGCTCAGCGAACAATGCAGCTCTGCTCCGTTACGACGTCAGGCCTTCCAATGCGGAATCTACCGGCAAAGCTACCTGCCGTGGGCGGTGCACAGGTCTTCAATGAGTACCTGGAGTTCTGCCGGCTCGGGAAATGGTTCGGGGATGTTGATGTCGGGCAGCATGCAGGCGCCGGTTATCTTTTTCAAGAGACCGATGACAGCAAAACGGGTCAGTTCCTCTCGAAAAGACCCGGGTGCCCCCTCTATCAAGAGCGACTCGACATACCAGTCCTCTTCCGGAGGAGCCATTCCTGAGCACACATTCTCCCTCACGCTCTTCGGAACGGCCCCTCTCGACAGTGCGAGAGCCCGCACGTCCAGATTCACCAACTGAAGCCCCCTCAGCGCGGGATTCGACGCCAGGCCGTGCCTCCCCTTCGTGAGGGGCAGGAAGCGCGAAAGGCTGACACCTGAGCAGAAGACAAACCTCCCCGCCTCTGGAGCCTCATCAGGCTTCACAGCGAAAAACAGAAAATCGTTTATATACTCCAACGGTTGAAGGCCTTCACCCTCACGTACGTCGCTCATGTTCATCACCTCCCCTTTTTCTTACTTCTGCACCGCCATCCTGACTCACCTATCCTTGCGCAGGGCAATTCCCGGACGCCGAACCTCGTTGTCTTGAAGTTCATCGTGTAAGAGTGTGGATAAAGTGACGAGACCGACGCAGTATAACATGGCTCCTGATAAGGGGAAAAGGCTCTTTAGAAAATCCTGGCCTGATTGGAGGCTCGCCGTCATGACCCAAGGCAAGAGTCGTGTGTGTTGTCGTGTGTTGACAAGTCAATTCCGGAATTGTACAATTGAATCATGGAAATTGTGGCAGATGCGAGCACATTCCTTGCCGTCATCCTGAATGAGAGCGACCGTGAATGGGTTATTCACAAAACCACCGGAAAGGGCATCATCTCACCTGAAGTTCTACCCTATGAGATTGGAAATGCATTAATCGCGATGAAGCGAAAAGGACGCCTCAATGACCGGGAAATTCTTCGGGCATTCGATCTATCGCAGAGAATAGCCGTCAAGCTGGTCTCGTTGAAGATTCATGACGCGATGAAAATCGCTCTGCGGTTCAATATATATGCTTATGATGCATTCTATCTACAGTGCTGCATAGAAAACAAATTACCTCTTATCAGCCTAGATGACCGCATGTGTGATACTGCAGAAAACCTTGGGATAAAGGTGGTGAAATGAATCATGAAGATATATACCTACTCACAGGCTCGTGAGAGACTCGCAGACATACTTGAAGAGTCCAAGAACGAAGAGGTCGTGATCCGTCGCCGCAAGGGCGATATGTTTTCCATTGCGCCAAAACTGCCTTCACGCCGTTCTCCCTTTGATGTCCCGGGGTTAAACAAGAAGATTACTCGAAAAGAACTATTAGAGGCGATACGCGAATCCAGAGAAAGGGCCTAGTCGGGTTCTCACACGCAGATGGCGAAGCCGTCACGGCGGTGAAAGTCGGCCTTGGCGCCGGGATGGGCTAACGCCCAGTAGGTCACCCCGCCGCTTTTGTGTGAGATGACCGCGCTCACCCCAATCTCAATCTCTCGCTCCGGCGTGAAGAGTCTGTCCAGATCGACCTTGGCAACAAGTCGTATGGGTTCCTCTCCATTCCTAATCACAATGGGGAGGGAGTCGAAGGCAACTTCCTCCTGCATATCCTCACGATATGCTGTGAAGCGATAGACATTCCAGTGTCCCGCAGGGGAGAAGTTGAACTCCCAGTATCGCCGCTCATCCTTAGGAGCAACAAAGAGCTCGAAACATGTGCTTTCCCACAGCCCGGCCCGCCGTGATGGCATGTCCGCCTGTTCAGGAAGCACGACATCCCCCAGATCCCCGCGAAGCACATACTCGATCACCAGCCCCGCCGGGCTCCGCTTCATATGTCCAGTGATCTCAAGAGGAATCTGGCGCCCGGCGATGCCGAACGGCACAAGCGAAAACTCGCGGCATTTCATCACAACTCGCCAAAGATCGCGCGTATGCCAGATTCCTGCGCCTCTATGCTCTCCGTGAGTCTGAACTGGACAAGAGCCCGGGCGAGATTGTGATCCTCACTCTTCGCCTTAAAGTAGACGTTGCCCTCCAGGTAATCGGTGAAGAACCTCAGCCCCAGCTCGAAGGTGATAAGACGGATTGCGTCATACATGTGCGCAAAGTCGCCGGGGGTGAGAAATTCTCTTGCTTGGGCGAGATAGCCCTCCATGATCACACGGCACAGGTCAGGTTCGAAGCGGACATCCTCCCACCGCTCCGTCTCCTCACCAAGGGCGTTGCAGCCGGAACGCATACAGTCTCCGATGTCGTACTGAATCAGGCCGGGTTTGACGGTGTCCAGGTCCACGATGCTCACTGCCCTGCCGGTGACCATGTCCACCATGACGTTGTTCACCTTTGGATCGCCGTGAATCGGCCGAACGCGCAGCCTTCCGCTCTTTTTTGCTTCCTCCAAGACGTGCACACCGGCCCTTCTCTCGTCTACAAAGCGAACACAATATCCGGCCTCAGGTGATTTGAAAGATCCGGCTTTCGCCACGACTTTCTCATAATGCCTGAGGTAGCGAGGGGTGATGTGAAACCCCTCGAGCGTGTCGGTCAGTCGCTCCACCGGCAGGTCGCTGATGAGCGTATGAAACATGCCGAGTGCGAAACCAACCTCCCGTGCATGCACGCAGTCCTGGAGCGTGTCGAACGATCGAGAGGATTCCACAAAGCTGACAGCGCGCCAGAATGATCCGTCCCGACCGGTCCAATGGTCCTGACCGTTCCCCGTCAGCAACACATGCGGCACCTCCCACCGGCGGCCGGCTGGTAGGGAGACGCGAGCGAGATGCTCCCGCATGTGCTTCGTTGCAACGCTCATATTGCGCATCACGTGTTCCGGCCGGCGAAACACACCCGTGTTGATGCGCTGAAGGATAAAACAAGACTCTCTGTCATCCTCGACCGTGACCAGGTACGTGTCATTTACATTTCCGTTGCCGTGCTCATTGACAGCCGCAACCCTTCCCTTAGGCACGAATATCGCTGCAACCGCTGCAGGGTCCTGGTCAGGGTTACTGGGTGGGTTGGAACATGCTGTCATGATGCGGTGTGACTACTCGGCGAAAAAAGTCTTTTCGGCATCTCCGCCCTGCCGATGAATGTCTGTTATGCAAGGTTAGAGTCGACGATCTTCATGCTAATGTCGACGGCCCTCGCAGAGTGCGTCAGAGCGCCGACCGATATCAGGTCCACGCCGGTTTCCGCGATCTGCCTCACGTTGCCGAGGCTCACGTTACCCGATGCCTCAAGAAGGACCCGCGGGTCGATGCCCCTTGCAAAGGCAACTGCTTCCCTCATTGCAGGGACAGACATGTTGTCCAGCATGATGACGTCCGCGCCTGCGTCGATGGCCTCCCGGACACCATCGAGACTGCTCACCTCCACCTCGATCTTCAGAAGGTGATACGTCGCCTTCGCCCGTGAGACGGCAACGCCGATCCCTCCGGCGAGCTTGATGTGATTGTCCTTGATCAGCACGCCGTCGGAGAGCCCGAAGCGGTGGTTTGCCCCTCCCCCGAGATACACCCCGTATTTCTCCATCATGCGCATCCCGGGGGCGGTCTTCCTGGTATCGACGATCTTGACGGCCAGGCCTGCTACGCGTTCGACATACTCCCTGGTGACAGTCGAGACGCCTGAGACGCGCTGCAATATGTTGAGAGCCGTCCTCTCGCCTGCGAGGAGGCTGCGGGCTCTTCCTGAGATCTCGGCGATGACCGAACCTGCAGCCACCGTGGCTCCCTCATCGAAAAGCTCATGCACCGATACCTCACCGCCTACCAACGAAAAAACCTCCCGGACGAAGATCATGCCTCCCACCACGAGAGGTTCCTTGGCGATGATGCGAGCCTTTGCCTTGAGTTCTGGCGGGATGGTCAGATGAGAGGTGATGTCGCAGTGGCCGAGATCTTCCCGAAGCGCGAGTTCAAGGATCGACGCGATAAGCGACGAGCGTGCCGCGCAGTCGATCATGCCGAGGTGTACCGTGCGGAGGAAATAGTCCTCGCGAACATCATTTCCTCCCGAAGAGCGTGAAGAGACCGAAGATCCCCCCGGCGATCGCGGCGAGGGCCAGGGCCGACCGCCAGTCGAGCAGGGTCGTCACTGGACCGTGTATGTTCTGACCGATCATGAGGAGCGAAGTGGTGTTGTCTGAGCGGATCTCCTTCCCGGCCAGGATGCCGACCGCGCTCCGCTGCGCCGAGACATCCTCGGCGGCGATCGCAACAGGGGCGAAGGAGAAGTTCAGATTCGTAGTGTTGCCCACGGCAAGAAGACCCATGCTCTGATTGAGCGTGAGGTTAGCCCCCCTCATGAGAACCGACGCCCCCTGCGTCACTTCGACACGCTCGCCGTCTATGCTCAAGGCGCCGACCTGCTGGAGTTCTATATGACCTCCCTCCACCGCCCTGATCGTGCTCTGTCTGATGTTCATGAACTCCGCCTCGACCATGTCGAGTTTCTGCGCCTCCATGTCCAGGACTTCCTTTTCCATTCCGATCACCTCCTGTGTACCACGTCGATCTTCAGCACGGCGGTCGGCCCCAGGCGAACGTCATGCCCGCATTGCGCCTTCCCATAGCATTCAGGAAACGGTCTTTAGAAGATCCAGATGCTCAAGAAGCTTTGCCCTTTTCTTGCTGAGCTCCTCGAATTTGTTCCGCTCCTTCGCGACGACCTCTTTCGGCGCACCTGACACGAAGTCAGGATTCGACAGCTTTCTCTGGATGGTTGAGCACGACTCCTCCGTCTTCGTCAGCTCCTTTTCGAGTCGCTGCAACTCTGCGTCAACGTTCAGCACGCCTTCCAGAGGCACGTACACCTCCATCCCGTCCCTCACCGACACGGCAGAACCCTTTTCCCGTGCCACATCGGATCCGACTCGCAGATTCCTGCAGCGGGTCAGTCTCACCATCGCTTCGGAGTTCTCGACGAGGGCAGACTCGACATCGTCCGAGAGTGTCCGCACGGAAACCGCTACTTCGAGCGATGGGGCGATATTCAACTCCCCCCGTATGCTGCGTACCGCCGAGACCGCCTCGATCACGTAGTGCATCAGCCGCTCCGCGTCTTCAGACCTCGGGAGTCCGCGAGGGTAATCCTTAGTCATAATGGTCCCATCCCCGAAGACGCTTTGCCACAGTTCCTCTGTGACGAAGGGAGTGAAGGGATGCAGCATCAGGAGCACCTTCTCCAGCGTGAAGAAAAGGCAGTCGACGACCTCACTCTTCTCCTCCTCGCTGCCATGATACAGGACAGGCTTGCTCATTTCAATGTACCAGTCGCAGAACTCATGCCATACGAACTGGTAAATGCTGTTCGCCGCTTCGTTGAACCTGTAACTCTCGAGGTGTCCATTCACCTCCTCGACGGCGACGGCGAGCCTGCTGAGGATCCACCTGCTCGGCATGTTGAGCCTCCGCGACGAATCGCAGGCCGACTGTCCGGACCGGAGTTCAGAGTATGTCACGATGAACTTCGATGCGTTCCAGAGTTTGTTGATGAAGTGACGGTACCCCTCTACCCGCTCCTCCGAGAAACGCACGTCCCTGCCCTGCGCAGCAAAAGCGGCAAGGGTGAACCTGAACGCATCGGCGCCGTACTTCCCGATGATGACGAGCGGGTCGATCACGTTTCCTCTCGACTTGCTCATCTTATGCCCTTTGGGGTCGCGCACCAGGGCGTGTATGTACACGTCCCTGAACGGCACGTCATCCATGCATTTCAGCCCCATCATGATCATGCGCGCCACCCAGAAGAAGAGGATGTCGAACCCTGTGACGAGGACGCTCGTGGGATAGAAGGTCTTCAGGTCTTCAGTCTCATCGGGCCAGCCAAGAGTCGAGAATGGCCAAAGAGCGGACGAGAACCACGTATCGAGCACATCGGGGTCGCGGATTACGGGACCGCCGCAGGAGGGGCAGTTTCTCACCTCCTCCCTCCGGCAGATCGCTTCCACATCCTTCGCGATCCTGATCATCTTGGACCGTCTTATAATATCATCGTGGGGCAGCCCGAGAGCCCTGAGATACGCGTACGATCCTCCGCCGACGGCAGCGCCGTCAGGCAGGATGTGGGGTTTGAAAAACGTGTGCTCGATCTTTTCGCCCTGTCCGTCGCATTCGGGGCAGTACCACGCAGGAATCTGGTGGCCCCACCATATTTGCCGGGAGACGCACCAATCCCGTATGTCCCGCATCCAGGCGAAATAGTTGTTGTCCCACGTGTCTGGGACGAGCCTGATTGATCCCCCCTCCACGACCCGTATCGCCTCGGCAGCAAGGGGGCCCACGTTCACGTACCACTGAATCGTCACGAGCGGCTCGATGATCGTCTTGCAACGGTAACAGTGCCCCACCGAGTGGGCATGCTTCCTCTCGCCCTCCAGAAGATCGAGTTCCGTGAGGTCCTCGACCACCTTCTTACGGCAGGCATACCTGTCGAGTCCCCTGTACCGCTCGCCCGCTTCCGCTGTCATAGTCCCGTCCTCTCCGATGACGCTGACAGCGGGAAGGCCGTGCCTTCTGCCGACCTGCTCGTCATTGAAGTCATGTGCGGGAGTCACCTTTACCGCACCGGTGCCGAACGCAGGATCAACCGACGAATCTCCGACAACGGGTATCTTCCTGCCCGTCAGCGGTAGATCCAGTAACTTCCCGATGTAGTGACCATACCGCTCATCCTCCGGATGAACCGCCACCGCCGTGTCGCCGAGCATGGTTTCAGGCCTTGTCGTCGCCACCGTGACGAACCCGTGGCCGTCCGCAAGAGGATACCTGATGTAAGAGAGCTTTCCCTGGATCTCCTCATGCTCGACTTCAAGGTCCGAGAGGGCCGTGTGGCACCTGGAGCACCAGTTGATGAGACGATTGTCACGATAGATCAACCCTTCTTCGAAGAGCCTCACGAAGACTTCCCTCACCGCCCGCGAGAGCCCCTCGTCGAGGGTAAACCTCTCCCTCGTCCAGTCGCAGGAAGCACCGAGTTTCTTGAGCTGATGGATGATCCTGCCTCCATACTCTGCCTTCCATTTCCACACACGCTCGATGAAGGCTTCTCTCCCAAGGGCGTATCGGTCGATATGCTCCTTCGAGAGTTCCCTCTCCACGACGTTCTGCGTGGCGATTCCCGCATGGTCGGTCCCGGGCAGCCAGAGCACCGAACAGCCCGACATCCTCTTCCACCGCGAAAGGATGTCCTGTATCGTCACATTCAGCGCGTGACCCATGTGGAGGGAACCGGTCACGTTCGGCGGCGGGATCACTATCGAGAAGGGAGCCGCTCCGGAACCAGAGGGCGAGAAATACCCCCCCTCTTCCCAGAATGAGTACCATCTGTCCTCTATCGTCTCTGGTTCGTACGATTTCTTTAGTTCCGACATTATTCCTCACCTTCGCTTGTCAGCGCCCGTGGATGCGTCAAAGTGCACTGTAACGGTCCCACGACGCCGGACAACCCTGCTGCGTAGTAGAAGACAACCAAAGACTGGGCGGACTAGGACTTCTTCTTGCTCCGGTAATCCTCGATCGCTTTCCGCAGGGCATCGGCACCGAGGTTGGAGCAGTGCATCTTCTGCGGCGGAAGACCGTCAAGCGCGGAGGAGACGGCTTCCCTCGATATGTTCATTGCCTCATCGAGTGTCTTGCCCTTGACCATCTCGGTGACCATGCTGCTCACGGCGATGGCCGCCCCGCATCCGAAGGTGCGGAACTTGGCGTCCACGATCCTGTCGTTCTCCACCTTTATGAATATCTCCATCGCATCCCCGCAGGTGGGGTTTCCTTCCATGCCCACCCCGTCTGCGTCCGGCATCTCCCCCACGTTCCTTGGATTCATGAAATGATCCATCACCTTAGCCGAGTACATGTATTACCCTCCTACGTAACATTTTTCATCCTCTCCGGATTTGCTCCAGCCTTTCGCAAAGGGGGACATCTCACGGAGCCTCTCTATCACCCGGGGAAACTCCTCGAGGAAATACGAGACATCTTCATCGGAGTTATCCGTGCCGAGGGTGAAGACGATCGAACCCTGAGCCAGGTTGGACGGTATGCCGAGAGAAAGCAGGACCGGGGACGACTTAAGGGCCTTCGAGGAGCAGGCAGAGCCGCTCGCCGCGTAAATGCCCTTCATTGCCAGCATCAGGAGCATCGCCTCTCCCTCGATGAACTCGACGACGAAACTCGCGTGATGGGGCAGCCTCTGCTCCGGGTGACCCGTCAGGTAGACGTTAGGAATCTTGAGCACGCCCTCTGTGATCCTGTCTCTCATCTGCCTGCAGTTGTCAGCCCTCGTCTGCAGCTCTTTCATCGCCAGTTCCGCCGCCCTGCCCATGCCTACGATCGCAGGGACGTTCTCCGTCCCGGCCCTCCTGCCGCCCTCCTGGATCCCGCCGTAAATCAGCGGGACTATGCGCAGGCCCTCCCTCACATAAAGGGCGCCGGCGCCCTTGGGGCCGTAGAACTGGTGAGCAGCCATACTCAGGAGGTCAACCCCCAGGTCCTTCACGTCCACGGGGATGTTCCCGGTCGTCGCCACGCCGTCGGCATGGAGGAGTATGTTGTGCTCCTTCGCGATCTTCGATATCTCCCTGATCGGCTCGATCGAGCCGATCTCGCTGCTTGCATGCGTCACCGATATCAGAACAGTTTCCTTTGTGATCGACTTCTTCACCGTCTCAGGGTCAACCATGCCGTGTTTGTCAACCGGCATCCAGGTCACGACAAAGCCGCTTTTCTCGAGGAAGCGGGCGGCGTTGAGGATCGAGTGGTGCTCCACCTTCGAGACGATGAGGTGCTTGCCCTGGGCCTGCTTCGCGAGCGCGATCCCCCTGAGCGCGAAGTTATTCGCCTCAGCCCCGCTCGCGGTGAACACAATCCCCGAGGGTTTCGCGTTGATCATCGCGGCGACCTGTTCCCTCGCCTTCTCTATTGCGTCACGAGCCCTCGTCCCTAAGTCGTAGATGCTCAGGGGATTTCCGAACTCTTCCTTGAAATACGGCATCATGGCGTCGAGGACCTCGGGATGGAGAGGGTCCGCAGCCACATGGTCAAAATAACACGCTCTCATGATCGCTCCTTTCGGGCATGTGCGTTACTGAATTCGGGCCTCTGTGCGCGCGCTGAACTGCATGGACCCGTCTGTCTCAGCCCTGGTCCGCGCCGGTCCGACACTTCAGGAGACCGTCTTGCGGATGTAGAACTTGTAAAAGTCATCGGAGTCCTCAAGCCCGATGAACTCATTCCCCGTCTTCCTGCACCATCCGGGAATGTCCTCGAGGGCACCGTCATAATCGGTGAGTATCTCGAGTACCTGCCCGATGTCCAGCTCCTTCATCATCTCGTCGAGCTTGAGCAAGTGCATAGGGCACATCATGTACACGATGTCCGCCGTCACGTCGGCTTTGATGCCTTCGACGAACTTCATACCCTCGATGCGACCGCGCTCTTGTCTGTTGCCGAGGTGCTGCCTTTCGCCTTCATGGAGAAGTCGCCCGTAATGAGATTCCTAAGCGTGATCGTTTGCAGAAAGGCTCCCATCTGCTCTCCCAGGGCCTTCCAGAGGAGATGCGTCACGCAACTGTCGATCCTCACGCACCCCTCGTCGGGATCGAGGCAGGAAGTGATGGCCACCGGCCCCTCCAGCTCGTTCAGGATCGCGGCGATGCTGATCTCCTCGGGCCTCCTGTTGAGGAGATAGCCGCCCCCCGGCCCCTTCACGCTCCTTATAATACCCGCCCTCCGCAGCTTACCCAGAATCTGCTCAAGATAGGCGACGGAGACGTCCTGGGCCTCGGAGATCTCTTTGATGGTGACCGGCCTTGCAGGATAGCCCCTCGCGATCTCGAACATAGCCCTCACCCCGTACTGTCCTCTCGTCGAAAGACGAAGCATGGGGTATGCTAAAAATACCCTACTTTTTTTGTCAAGTATTAGCGTGCCCGATTCGCGTCCCGCTATTCACCGAAGATTCGAACCAAAAGTTATAATAGTCGGAAGCGAATCTGCCGCCCGGCATGCGAAGTGGGCGGTACATTGCCGCCATCGTCACTTGGCGCGTGCTCGTGAGGATAGACCTTCGCGTCGCATAAAGCACGCCGCATGGGCAGGGCGGAGATGCCGGAAAGACTCTATGAGCGATACCCTGTTTTTCTCCAGACCACCCTGTAAGGGAACTTTTCAAACCGCACTTGTAACGGACTCGATGAGACCGGGCTCTGAATCATATTTCATCGCATTAATAAAGGCTTTGAGGCGCTCTGCCCTGCCGTTCCATGCAACTGTAACGTAGACCGATGAGCACACACCCCCATTGCACATTATGGAATTCAAGACAGACGGCTCAGGCAGCGGCTTGAGCCGCGCCTGGCGCTGGCTCATTGTAGACTTTCTCGGCATCGTGCGGGAGATGCGTTGGAGCTACCTGCCTCCGCTGATGGTCTACCTCGCAGCCGGCGTATCGGGATTTACCGGGATCATAGAAAGCTTCTTCGTCAAGGAAGAACTCGGACTGTCTGCAGCCTTCCTCGCAGGCCTCGCTTTCTGGGCAGGGCTTCCATGGGCGCTGAAGATGCCGGCCGGGCATTTGGTCGATCTCTTCTGGCAGCGCAAGTCATTCTTCGTCTATATCGGCGCACTTCTGATGACGGCGAGCCTGCTGATCATGGTAGGGCTCACGGGCCACAACGCATGGATGGCCGCCTTCCTGCCTCTGGACGTCTGGTATGTCATAGCATCCCTCATGTCTCCTGTGGGCTACATGCTCCAGGACGTCGTCGCCGACGCCATGACCGTCGAGGCCGTGCCGCTTTACGACGAGAACGGATCACCCATTCCCGAGGCAGAGATCAAGCGCATGCACGTCACCATGCAAACCCTCGGCCGTATCGCAATCATCAGTGGCAGTGCGCTTGTAGCGGGGATCGGCGGATGGCTCGCCAAGGCACTGTCATATGAGTACATGTACCGGCTCTCTCTTATCATACCTGTGATCTCGGTAGCAGGAGTCATGATCGGCGGCTTGAATATGCGCCGCCTCCGTTCCCTATACCGCCGCACCGGGCACTCGGAGGAGCAAATCCGTGCCATGCTGCGCATCGGAAGTCATGGTCTCAAGCCCAACTGGTACATACTCGGCGGAGGGGGCGTCTTTGTTGCCATGAGCCTGCTCTTGGGCCTGTCGGGATTCGCAGCGAAAAAGGAGGCCATCTTCCTCGGTTCTCTGGCCATCATCGCATACCTCATGAGGCAGATGCTCGAAGATTTGGGCGCTGACAAACGTCGGGAAATCATCGGGATTGCTGTCATCGTTTTCGTCTTCCGTGCCATGCCCGGGATCGGTGCGGGGGCAAGTTGGTGGCAGATCGACGTGCTCAAATTCGACGAGGCTTTTTTCGGAACTCTGCGGCAGATGTCTTCCATTCTTGCGATTATCGGGATGTTCGCCCTGCGCGGCTGGATGAGCCGAAGGCCGATCCCCTACCTAGTCGTGTTCCTCTCTCTTTACAGCACCGTGATGACTATCCCCTATGTGGGCATGTACTACGGCTTACACGAGTGGACCGAAGCGGCATTCGGCTTCGGTGCGAGAACCATCGCCGTCATCGATACGATGGCGGACTCTCCCCTCGGTCAGGTCGCCATGATTCCCATGCTGGCATGGATCGCCCGGGAAGCGCCCCAGGACCGGAAAGCAACCTATTTCGCCGTCATGGCGGCATTCACCAACCTCGCGCTCTCTGCCTCAAGCCTCGGCACCAACTATCTCAACGAGGTGTTCGTGATCACACGCGGCGGTTACGGAGAGCTGGGCACACTCATGATCGTCTCAACGTTCATCGGGCTCGTCATCCCCGTCGCTACGGTCCTCCTTGTGAACCGGACCAACCGCGATCGACGAACCGCATGACCCGCCGCCGGCAAGCGCAAGTGAAACGGACTGTCGTCCGGCAGATTCATGAAAAGGGCGCATCTCGCAGGCTGAAGTCTGCGGCTGCTTGGAACAGCACAAGCGCGCTCCTCAATTAGATATTTATGAAACACGGGGAAGGAGACACGATGCAGACGGAGTGTATCTCCCGCAGGCTATTTCTTCTGGCATGCGTCTGCAGCTCGGCAGCTTTTCTTCTCGGCTGTGAGGAGGGAGACATCCGCAAGGCAGCCGTGAAGCTGGTCCCCCAGGAAGAGCTACGCGAGATGGGGATCGAGACCTGGCGTCGCATCCGCAGCCAGACCCGGCCGTCGAGGGACGCAGCCCTTCAGAAGAAACTCCAGACTATCGGCGGGCGGATGGTGAAGGCGAGCTCAGCGTCCGGGGGTGACTGGGAGTTCGTCGTCTTCCGCGGCAACCAGATCAATGCATTCGTGGTCCCGGGCAACAAGGTGGGTTTTTTCGAGGGGATGTTCGCGGCGGCTCGGAACGATTCTCAGATCGCTGCGGTGCTGGGACATGAGATCGGGCATATCAACGCGCAGCACCCCGCGGAGCGCATCGCCGCCGCCTTTGCAAAGCAGGTAGGGTTGACCATTGTGCTGGCCGCACTGAGAGCGGGCGACGTGCAGTATGCCAACGAAATCGCAGGCCTGCTCGGTGCCGGACTGGAATACGGCGTCATCCTCCCGTACTCCCGGCGCCAGGAGCAGGAGGCCGACCGCCTGGGTCTGGAGTACATGGCACGCGCCGGCTATGCACCCGGAGAGGCGGTTACGTTCTGGCAAAATATGATGGCCATCAACAGCGACAGACCGAGGCCACTTCCGTTTCTTTCGACTCATCCGTCGGACGAGGAAAGAATAGCTGCGCTGCGTGAGGTCGTTCAGCAGATAGCTGCACGTTGAAAGGCAGGGTGCTAACGCGCGTCGTGGCAACACAGGCCAAGGGGAAGAGGCGGCTGAACGCCGCCTCTTCCCCTTCATGCATGGATGTAACCGCGGACTCGGCAGAGATCAGTTAGCTGAACCGGCCCTCGCCCTCTTGCCCATCACCCGCCAGAGGGGACACCCTGTAGCAGCGTCCCTCAACTGGATCGACGAGCCCTCCTCATAAGCGAGGCTCACGATAATGTTTCTGACGCTGTCGCCTATAGTCACGGCCTTCGCGTCGATCACGACGACATCACCGACCACAGGCCTGTCGATGTCAAGATCTTCCCAGTATCTTGCCGGACCGAGCCCGTAGAGCGCAACCGCTTCACCTGAACTCGTCGTCACGGTTATGCCCTCTCTTGAATCGGGAGCGGACACTGCCGAGACAATCCCGGAAATGGCAAAAGACGGTGCAGAGAGTATGGGATCGCACGTCACATTGGTGACCGACTGGTGCCTGTTCCACTGCGCCTCAGCCGCAGAGATGGCGCCCGCTATGAAGATGACGACAAAGACCGGGAGTGCCAATGCTGTGAGTGTTTTCATCGCTGTACCTCCGATTTTACAGTTATTCACGACTCTTCTTGCGTGTACTATGGAACGCACAAATACTACTGCCTCTGAGCCCCGAAGCCGAAACCGCTGCCGTCCATCGGGCGGGGGCTCGTCCCGTCGCCAAGTCCGGAACCGGTGCCCGCCGACTGGCCGGCGCTGCTCCCATTTCGGGTCGTCCAACCCTTCCCAGACCTTGTCTGAGTGGTCTGAGCCGATCCGCAAGACCCGTCGCGGAGACGCGTACCTTGGCCTTTGCCTCCCCTGCTCTGTGCATCTGCATAGGGTACGGCGAGCAGGAAGAGTACGGTAGCAGCGGCCATAAACATGGTCAGAATCCGTGTCATCTCTATCACCTCCTTTCAACATCATGGCTTTGTACCGACAGAAAACAACAAATCGGCAACTAGTCACTACTCTCAAGAGGCGTGCCAGAGGTCAAGTCACTGATTTTCTGAGATTAGATACCACTCTCTCACCAGGCAGCGCATTTCTTGCACACAAGAGTGCAAAGTGCGCAGGTGAGTCACCGAGTGGATGGATGAGCGTCGGTGGGGAACTGTGGACGCTGAGGTCTGTGCTTCAAGACTCGAACGCGCAGCACACACGCGAAGCTAACGCCCGAAATGTTCTTTTGGTTAGCAGGTTGTGGAGATCTAGAACCGACGCCCGATTGAAAAGGAACCGAGATGCGCGTGTGATGTGCCAGAATCACCGTCCCAAATGCTGTAGACGTATTGAAGTGCGCCCGTCCACGAGCGGCCAAAGTCTATCTGGAGTCCCGTACCTATCGCATGGCGGGTAACTTTCTCCTTGATGACCCCCTGCTGAAAGGCCGGAGAGAAGCGGCCGAGACCCCCCTCACCACTTCCCTGCCCGTGTCCGCTTCCCTGCCCGTGTCCGTCTCCTCCGCCGCCTCCTGCCCCGCGCCCCCCCGCGGGACCCACGCCGCGGAAGGAGTCACCGTAGCTGAATTCGTAGGTAAGGCTGCCCTGTAAGCGCCCGGTGAGAACGATGCCTCCGACGAGTCCCGCGCTATGAGCCCCGAACGAGTACGTGTCGTCTCTGGCGAAACTCTGCTGGTAAGAATAATACTGGGTCAGATAGAGGCGTCTGCTGACCTGTTCGCTCAGGCTCGCCTGCCCTCCCACGGTCACAGAGGACTGTGCCGAGTCCCTCACCGCGCGGAGCTGGACGATGGGGTTCAATGCCGCAGTCACCCCGGTTCGCACTCGGTACAACAGCCCGGGAGACAGGGACAGCTCCGCGTAGTTCAGATCATCATACGTTAGGTACGTTGTCGCCTGGAGCGAGGCTGCATAGAGCCATTCGAGGCGTGATTCGCCGGTCGGCTGCTTCTGCGTCACCAGCTGAACGCTGAATGAGCCGTCACCCTCGCTGTCATTAATACCTCTGTTAACGTTGGAGTCGTACTCCCCTTTTAAGAAGGTCTCGAAATACGCAGGTGCAGAGGCCGCAGAGGAAAGCAGCAGGACTGCGACCACGACGATATGCGAACAGACCCCGGCAACGCGTGATGGCTCCGGCTTGAGTAACGTTCCGCAGGCCATCAGACTACCTGCGGCCACGACCGAACCCTCCGCCTCCTCCCCGGAAAGGGGGCTCGCCTGCACGGCGGAATCCACCGCTGCTGAACCTGGGCCCCTTCCAGAGCGGGCTCCCGTCCATAGATCTCAGAGAATATGTCATGCCTGACGAGACAACGGTAAGTTCCTGAGCCACCACATAAAGGTTGCCGTCCTTGCCAAGAGTTTTTGAGCCGGTCACTCGCACCTCCAGTCCGTCCTGCATGGGGATTTCAGAGTCCTCCCAGTACCACTTTGGAGAAGCGATGACAGTGTACGTGTCCCTCTTCGAAGAAAGGGTGAACAGGACCGGCCCCTTTTCCGGAACCTGGAATCCGGAGGCGCTGCCCCGGATTTCTCCCACTGTGTTGACATCGAAGCCCTCAGGATAGCGTATGCCGCTTTTCTCAAGGAAGGTGTCCTGCTCTGCAAAGACGGACGACGCCGTCATGATGAGGAGCGCCAGGACACACGCACCTATGCACCCTGCTCTGTTCACTCTGGTCTTTCCCCTAGACACTTCCGCGGGATCACTCAATCTGTCGAATCCCCGATCACGCCACACACCACACTTTTGCAAGAAGTGCACCTGCGCCACAGCCGCCATCCCGCACTCATTTCACGGGCAGAGGGGCCACCACTTCGATCGAGCACACACTTCAATTTCGTCTGCTCGGATATCTTCACTGCTTGGTGATCCCATACTCCTTGAGGCGATAGTGAAGAGTCCTCCTCGAGATGCCGAGCAGCTCGGCAGCCTTCTTCCTGTTCCCTCCCGCCTTGAGAAGGGCTTCCTGTATCGCATGTCTCTCGATCCGGTCCAGGGTCTTCTCGTCATGGACCGGCACATCACGAGGCGCCTCCAGGTTGAGATGGTGGCCCTCGATCTGCCCTTTGCAGAGGATGACTGCCCTCTCGATCACATTCTGGAGCTCCCGGATATTGCCCGGCCAGGAGTAGGCCAGAAGCATTTCCCGCGACTCTGTGGTGAGCGGACATGCCTTCTTGCCCAGCGAGGCCCCAAATTTGCGAGCAAAGTGTTCGGCAAGGGGGATGATCGCATCCCGTCTCTCGCTCAGAGGTGGCAGAGAGAGGGGGAACACATTGAGCCGATAAAAGAGGTCCTCTCTGAAGCGGTTAGCAGACATGTCAGCCCTGAGGTCCCTGTTGGTCGCCGATACGATGCGGATATCGACCGGTATGGACGTCGAGCCTCCCACGCGCTCTATCGTCTTCTCCTGGAGGACTCGGAGAAGCTTGACCTGCACCGATGGCGATATCTCCCCAATCTCATCGAGGAAGATCGTGCCGCCGCTTGCGAGTTCGAAACGCCCCTTCCTCAGTCCCGTCGCTCCGGTGAAAGAACCGCGCTCATGGCCGAAGAGTTCGCTCTCAAGGACCGTTTCCGAAAGGGCCGCACAGTGGACAGCGACGAACGGCTTGTCCCGCCGGGGACTCAGCTGATGTATGACACGCGCGACCAGCTCTTTCCCGGTCCCGCTGGGACCGCTAACGAGTACCGTCGCGGAGGTGGGTGCCACCTCCTGCACGAGTGCAAACACCTCTTGCATCTTCTCCCCGAGAAAGATCATGTCGAGAGGCGGGAAGTTCTTTCCGACCTCCTCGGTGAGAAGCTCGATCTTACGCTCGTTGTCGGCTTCCCTGACGACGCGGCGCACCACGTGCCTCAGTTCATCCGGGCTCTCGAAAGGCTTGGTCAGGTAATCGCTCGCTCCCATCTTCACGGCGTTCACCGCCTCGCCTATCGAACCGAACGCAGTCACCATGATCCATTTAATGCCCGGCTTTGTCTTGCTCGCTTCCTCCATGAGCGTGAGACCTGAAATCCCCGGCATCTTCACATCGGAGATAACCACATCGAATTCGTTGGTAGAGAGCCTTCTGATGGCATCCTGTCCGTCCCCTGCCTCTTCCACCCTGTACCCCTCCTCCCTGAGCACGGTCACCAGGAAGGTCCGCATCAGCTCATCGTCGTCCACTACAAGAATTGTCCTCGCCATCTCAGGTCCTTTCCGGAGCGACAAGTCGCACCGTCAGTACAGCTCCTCTCGTGTCCGCCCTGTTCGACAGGGTAATTTGTCCTTTCATCCCCTCGATCACTTTCTTCGAATAGGCGAGCCCAAGCCCTGTCCCGCTAGTCTTTGTCGTGTAAAACGGCGTGAACAGTCGCCGGTATGTCTCTTCATCTATGCCCCTGCCCGTGTCTTTGAGCTCTATCGCCAACCAGCGCCCCGCCGCGCGTGCCGACACGCCGAGCGTCCCCTCCTCTCCCATGGACTGCAGGGCGTTCTGCAACCCATTGCATAGTGCGCGCAGCAGCTTCTCTCTGTCGGCAAGTCCGACAAGCTCTTCCGGCACCTTGAGTTCGACCTGCCCCTGCCACGACCCGACACAAAGGGAGAGTGCCTCGCCGAGCACCGGTACCACGTTGATAGGCTCGATCACATAGGCCTCATCACGGGAGAAAAGAAGCAGATCATTGACCAGGCTTTCGATCCTGCCCGTACCTCTCAAGACGAGACTGAGAGGGGCCTTTCTCTGATCGGCATCCTCCGTCTTCTCGTCAATCCACTGGGTGAAGCCTTTCACACTTCCTATGGCGTTGCGAATTTCGTGGGCCAGCACGGCGGTCATCTGCCCGATTATCGCGAGCTGTTCCTGCTTCTGCCGGCGGTTCTGCAGACCTGCGTAACGGCGGAGACTCCAGACGAGCATTATCCCCGCGATCCAGAGTGCGGCGATTCCCGCGGTCACGCTCCACCACATTCCCCGTGCCTTCGAGACTATGTGATCTGCGGGAAACGTGTGCAGCACGAGCCTGAGGAGGTCCGGCCTCCCGTTTTCCCGATGAAGGACATAGTTGAACTCGTAGGCGGAGGTACCAGTCTGGAGGGTTACCCTTTTCCCCGACATATTCATTGACATCAGTGACGCCTCATTCAAGGTTTCACTCAGCTTCGTTCCCGTGAGTCTCGGGTTCGTGTGAAACCGGATGAAACCGCCCGCTGAGGCGATGAGTGCATACGCGATTACCCGATCCGTCAACAGTTCCCTCAACTCCTCCGCGCCGGCGTCTCCCCTCTCTGCCAGTATGCCCTCCGCTGCGGCAGCAAGTGCAAGCGCGGTGCTGTTCAGCGCCTGCTCGGCTAGTTCGTCGACGGTGCGCGTGTTCGAAATCGTGGAGGATATCATTGCGGCCGTCGCGATCACCATGAGCAATGCCAGGGCTGCCGTGAGCATGGTTTGCACGGATATCGTCCTGTCAGCCTTTCTGGGTCCTCGAACCATCGTGAGGTCAGGTAATGCGGAACGAGCACACGAGAGAAAATTCAGCGCCGCAGCTACTCTCAAGGTATCAGTTTTTACAATGCTTTCGCAAGCCCCGGCTTCCTGGAGAGGCAGCCCAAGCGTAAAGTCGGCACCGGCACTGCGGAATCTGTGACCAATCTGTGACTACCGTCAGCCTAAAACTCGAGCATGGGAGGAACCCAAAGTCAGGGTATAGCACTAGTCTCAAATTTGAAGCACAGAAGCGAGGGTTGAACGGCGACCGGCGATGCAGAAGCTGTGACCGATCTGTGACCACTGCCTTTCTAAAATTCAAGCATGGGAAGAACCCAAAATCAGAGCATGGCAGAAGTCTCAAATTCTGACCATGGAAAGGAGGGTTTGCGGTGACGGTCTCGTTCAGGGAAGGCGCCGATATTAAGTCATTACCTAAGTGCTACATAGTGCGGATCTATCACTGTGGATCGAACGATTCCCGTGGTTTGGTCGGCACCGTGGAGGAGCCCGAAAGCTCGGCCATGAGGCCATTCAAGAGTTTCACCGAGCTGTGGGAGATCATAAAGCCCCGCACACCTGGGGGGGCCGGCAACAGCGCGAAGGGCGGAGTGTCGAAGAAGGAGGCGACAGCTGATAAAGCGCCTGCAAGAAGGCTCAATCAGACAGGTGTGGTAATGAGCAGAATTCCTCGGTCGAAAAAGGGGGGCGTAACACATTGACACGACAAGCCTTGAAATAAGGGCGCGGCATCTGGACCTTTTCTGACGCACGCGCCTACCGGGCAACCGGGCAATGGGGGAGAGTAAGGCGGGGTGGAGAAGAAGGAGGAGGGAGTGATGAAGCGTATAATCTCAATGGGGGGAGTCTTTGCCGCTTCGCTTTTTCTAGGTCTGGCCTTTTGTCCCTGCGTTATGCCGCATGAATCTCTGGCTTTCGATAGCAACAGCATCCGTCCTGTCCATGGAGAGTACGTCCCGGGGGAACTCCTCGTGAAGTTCAGGGCCGATGCCCCAAGGGCAGCCCGTGAAGACCTCCACAGGAGGCACGGACTCACGAGGCTCAAAGAGTTCAAAAGACTGCGCATTGACCGTGTGAAGATCACCGATCAGCTCAGCATGGAGGAGGCGATCGGGCAGTATGCCCAGGACCCTTCGGTAGAGTACGCGGAACCTAACTACCTCGTGCAGTCCCAGGTCTTCCCCAACGACATCCGGTTCACCGAGCTCTGGGGATTGTCAAACACGGGGCAGACCGGCGGGACGCCGGGCGCTGACATCAGGGCGCCCCAAGCCTGGGGGATCACCACCGGCAGCAGCACAACCGTCGTGGCCGTCATCGACTCGGGCATCGACTATTCCCATCCCGACCTCGCCCCTAACATGTGGGTCAACGAGAAGGAACTGAACGGGAAGCCCGGCGTGGATGACGACGGCAACGGCTACATCGACGACATCTACGGGATAAACGCCATAACCAACAACGGCGACCTGATGGATGACTGCGGCCACGGGACCCACGTCTCAGGTACCATCGGCGCAGCGGGCAACAACAGCATCGGTGTCGTGGGCGTCAACTGGAACGTCAAGATCATCGGGTGCAAGTTTCTGGACTGGAGCGGCTCGGGCAGCACGGCCGACGCGCTGGAGTGTCTGGAGTATGTGAAGGCCCTCAAAGACAGGGGCGTCAATATCGTGGCGACGAACAACAGCTGGGGAGGCGGCGGGTACTCCTCCAGCATGTACGAGGCGATCCGCGCTCAGGGCGACATTCTCTTCGTCGCCGCGGCGGGCAATTCAGCGTTCGACGCCGACGAATATGCATTTTACCCTGCGGCGTATGAGCTGCCCAACGTGGTCTCCGTAGCCGCCACCGATTACAACGATGCCAAGGCTTCATTTTCGAATTACGGCAGGCGGACGATCTATGTAGGGGCTCCGGGAGATGAGATCCTCAGCACGCTGCCCGGCGGCTCCTACGGGGCCTACTCAGGCACCTCTATGGCCACTCCCCATGTGACGGGCCTTGCTGCCCTGCTCAAGTCCCAGGACCAGGGCAGGGACTGGAAGGCCATAAAGAACCTCATCCTGTCAGGCGGTGACGACCTGGCCTCGATGGACACCGGGACGGTAACCGGAAAGAGGATCAGCGCCTATGGCTCGGTCACCTGCAGCGACCGGCCGGTCTTCTCGGCCCTGCGCTTCCCTGAGGAGGTCGGGCCCGGCGAGCAGATCGTGCTCTCAGCACTGAGCATCAACTGCGAAAGCCCTGTGGGGCCGGTGACGGTTCTTTCCTCTTCGGGAGAGCAGATAACACTCGCCGACGATGGTGTGGCTCCCGACCTTGCCGCAGGTGACGGGGTATTCACCGCTTCATGGACCCCGATACGCAGCTTCGCCTACCTGGACTTCTCCTCAGCAGCCGGCACCGAGCGGGTCATCCTGGAACTCGGGATTGCGACCTCCTCGCTGCCTCCCGGCTCGGCCAACAAGAAATACATCCAGACGTTGATAGCGTCAGGGGGAGTTCCCCCCTACACCTGGTCGATAGTATCCGGCAGCCTGCCCGCAGGACTGAGTCTCAATGCCGCCACGGGTGAGATAGCGGGTACCCCTGTCAGCGGCGGGATCAGCACCTTCACCGTACAGCTCACCGATGCGGTTCCTGCAAGCGACACGAAGACCCTGTCGCTCACCATCGCAGGATCCGCTGCCGACCTCGCCGTCACCTCCGTCACCGGTCCCCAGACCGCGCTTGCAGGAGGTCAGGCTGCCGTCACCGCCAGGATCACGAATCAGGGGAATCGCGCAGCTGGTCCGTTCTCGGTAGGTTTCTATCTGTCCTACGAC
>JBLMXV010000181.1:0-5447 GCA_050257935.1 Chloroflexota bacterium | reverse complement strand
CATTTGCGCGGAGACAAAGCTGTCGATGATGTTTCCGTAACGGGGAAGTATCGTGAACTTGATCTTTTGGCCAATTTTTCCCGACAAATAGTCGGCAAGCGGCTGATATCGCTCCACCTGGGCGAAAATCTGCTGTTCCGGAATCAGCCCTATGATGAGGGGCTTTTCTGTAGCGCTTTTCCCGTGTGCTGCCGACTTTTTGGATGAGTCCGTATCCGTCCGGGCGCAAGACGCCACGAGAAGGATGGTGAACGCGAGAATCGGGATTGCCCTGATCATGAGAGCCGGACGTTACAAGCCCATCGGAAACAGCGCATGATGCTTTAATGTTATAACAATTTTGCATGAAAGTAAACCCAAAGAATTGACTTTACCTATGCCCAGTGTCGCATCCCATTAGGTGTCTGCCGAGACTGTAATGTTGTGTGGCACCGAGGCCGAAATCCTGGACTCGCGAGAGGACTGGAGGAGAACCCATCTCGCCACCTGATCGAAGATCTTGCGCCTTGGCCGCGTCCGGCCGCCCTCGTGGGTGAGTCCGTATGCGACCGGGGCAAGCAGCCACGGCCTGTCACGGGCCCTTGCGGATACTGGTAGAGGAAGCGAAGGTTGCAACGACTTTTGCCGAGGCTATTGCGGAAATCGAAGCGTCTTTCCATAATCCGTGCATAGTCGACTTATATCTCCATGACCAAAGCGGGTTGGACGTTCCAAAAGGCGGGTTAGGGAACTTTGTCAGCGGACCAAGATAGCAATTGTGTCCGGATCAGTTCCCGGCGGTGCCATGAAGCAAGGAGATCGAAGACGGAGGGTGTAACTTTATTTCGAACCCCTTTGATCCTGTCCAGATCAGGGAAGTGGTCGAAGAAGCCGGTCGTTCGGGAGGCGAAGAGACTGGCTGAACCTTGCCGGCGCCGTGACTACGGCGATTCTTTGATACCGTACTTCTTGAAGAACTAAGCGGTCGGCTTACAGAGACCGTTGCTTGTGACTCTTCCTTTCCAGGGCGTCGCGGACGGCTGCCTTTATCGTATCGAGGTCGAAAGGCTTGGTCAGGTAATCGTCAGCGCCCAGGCTCATTGCCTCGGCTGCGGTCTCAGCCGTATCGTTAGCAGTGAGCATCATCACCTGAGTAGGCAACTCGTTCTTCCTCACCGCTTTCAGTATGTCGAGGCCGTTCTGTCCCGGCATGTTTATGTCGAGTATCAGCAGGTCGGGAGATACTGCCGTGATCTTATCGATCACGCCATCTGTCGAAGTCTCGGCGAACACCTCATGCCCCTCGTTCCTCAATGCCCGTGTAAGCATTGACACGATGAGCTGTTCATCATCGACGAGGAAAACCCTTCCCTTAGGTTTCATGGTATATCACCGCTACCTGATGCCTGACCGGGAGGCTGATTATGAACGTCGCTCCCCCCTCCGGGTTGTTCCGTGCCTCCAATGAGCCACCTTGCTGTTCGATCAGGCGCTTGCAAATGGCCAGTCCCAGGCCGCTGCCTTTCACCTTCGTGGTGAAAAAGGGCTGGAAGATCTTGTCAATCGACTCCCGGGGTATCCCCTCTCCGGTATCCGATATTTCGACGCGCGAGGAATTGCGCACTTCATCATAAGACGTTTTCAGCGTGAGGCGGCCGCCCGTGGGCATGGCGTCGACTGCGTTGAGCAACAGGTTCAGGAAGACTTGTTTCATTTGCAAGGCGTCGACCATGGCCTCGGGGATGCTTTCGTCAAAATCTTTTGCAACGGCAATCGGTCTCCTCCCGTCAGACGAGGATGACACGTTTGCCATCGCAAAGTTGACGGTGGCATCAAGAATTCCGTTAATGTTTTCCTCCCTGATCTGCGATTGAGGCGGCTTGGCAAAGTTGAGCAGTTCCTGGATTAGTGACTCGATACGCTTGATCTCGGAGATGACCGCTGAGAGAACCTCCTTGTCCGCACTCGAGACGGTGGCCTCCCCCGACAGGACCTCCATGGACACCTTGATGCCGGCAAGGGGGTTCTTGATTTCATGGGCCAGTCCTGCCGCAAGTTCTCCAACTATCTTGATCTGTTCTGCACGCTGCATCGAATCCTCGGCGCGCCTCCTCTCGGTGATGTCTCTGTCGAAGGCGAGAATGTACTTATGGTCTCCCAGTTCGAGCAGTCCGGCACTCACTTCAACAGGGAAGACGCTGCCGTCCTTCCTGCGATGGGCCATCTCGATGTTCATCCACTCTCCCCTCAGAATGCGTTCGATCCTATCCGGGACCTTAACGGCATCATCGGGGCTATCGAGGTCTGTTATGGCTAACGTCAAAAGTTCCTCGACGGTGTAACCGTGCATTCGTGCAGCAGCCTCGTTTGCGGCGACGATCCTGCCTGGCCGCCGCCCCTCCGCCTCGAGTATGAAGATGGCATCCCCTGCACTTTCAAAGAGCATGCGGTAACGCTTTTCGCTCTCCTGCAGCTTGCTCAGGTGTTCTCTCAACGAAACCGCCATCTCGTTAAAGGACTCCGCCACTTCCCCGTACTCGTCTTTCAGCCCTTCGATCCTGTGCTTCAGATCTCCGCTTCTCAGCCGCCTCGTTGCCGTCAGAAGAGCACCGAGCGGAATTGTGAAAGCCCTGACAAAGACAAGGCCCAACAGGGTTGCAAAGACCGGGGCCAATGCGACGAGTGCGTAGAGGACGAATTTGGTGTTCCTTATTTTCACGAGGGCCAGGTTTGTCTTATCCTCGAGCTTTCCGCTCGCCACGGAGATCATGGTGTTCACCTCGTTGATGACCGCCTCTCCTGCCTTGAATGCTTCCTCTTCATCTTCCTCGAGTCTCGCGGTGTTCGCCCTCATAGTGAGCGCCCTGCTTACCATTCCCCCATATTCCTCCATATGACTCTTGAGGTCAGTCAGCCGTTTGGTCATATCTTCAGAGTGATGGCAGCGGAAACAGGCGGACTGTGTCTTGAACATGTTGCGCAAGTCTTCCGCGATGATGTTTATTCCTCGTGCGTGCCGGGTGTTCTTGAGAGTAAGGTCTGATTGCACCCTCTTGACATGGATCAGGAGGTGTTCTCGCAGTATTTCGACCTTATGGAGGGTAATCAGTGTGTTGAGTTTTGAAGTGGTATCCTCGATGGTGAAGATGACGTATAAGCCGCCTAGCGAGAAGATCCACGAAAAGAGGGCTAATCCTATGACGATCTTTCGTTTCATCAGTCGTTCATATAGTCGTAGGTCGCAAGATCGAGTCCTATGTCCTTCGCGTATATGTCGACGGGCGCGTAGTCGTCATCTGTGGTCACAATGAATTTGCGGGCCCCGAACGTCTCGATGACTTTCCTTCCCTCGGGGTCTTCGTGCATGTTGAGGAGCGTGTCTCTGAGCTTATTCTTGATCGTGCTGTCGAGGTCCTTCCTGACGGCGAGGGCATTCTCGGGGACATCCGGGGATCTTTCTAGAATGGTCAATTCGTTCCTGACTCTGGCGTCAGTGTTTGCGCGGCTGTCAAACACCGTATTCTTCGCAGCGCCAATGTCGGCCTTCTTTTCCAGGACATCGCGGATCGCGTCTTCGTGGGTCCCTGCAAAGTAAGTCTCCTTGAGGTACCGCTTGTAGTTCTTGATTCCAGCCGCTTTGAAATACGCGAGCGGGAGAAGGTAGCCGGCTGTCGTGGCTTTGTCCACGAAGGCAAATACTTTCCCTTTCATGTCCCTCGCGCTTCTTATGCCGCTGTCCTTTCTCACGAAGATCAAGCCGTAGTAAGTGGAGATGCCGTCGGGGCATTCAGGCCTGGCGAGGACCTCGAGTCCTATTTTGTGATGCGCGAGGGCATAGGTAAAGCTTCCGAAGAAGGCGGCGTCCATTCCGCTGGAAAGGAAATTATCGATGATATTCCCGTATCTGGGCAGTATCGACAACTTCACTTTTCTACCGATCTTCTGGGAAATGTAGTCGGCGAGGGGTTGGTATCTTTCGAGCTGTGCATATATCTGGCGTTCGGGGATCAAGCCTATAACGAAAGGCTTCTGCTGCTCCTGCTGTCGCTGAGTCTCGACAGGCACCTTCGGTTCTTCATCCGTCCTGGAACAGCCACTCGTGATGGCCACAGCGAGGAAGACGACGGAGAGCGCTCCCCTTATGAACGACGGCAAAAGATTCATTCTAAAGTCTAAAATAGTTCTCGGGGGAATGTAAAATTCCTGACGATCTGGAATTCTTGAGGACCGCAATGCCGCCGCTATTCGCTGAAACGCAGAGACGAACAGCCATCACATTGTTGACAAATGTACCATACAAGAAAATGCATCCCATCGGCATGGAACCCATCCCCCTGAAGGGAAAGGTCATCGCAACGACCAATACGCGCTGTGGATATCTGCCCTCGCTCTCAGAGGGAGGTGAGCCCGGGGTCAAATACGGACTGAGCGTCAAGGTGTTGGAGCACTCTCCTGACTTCCAATCCTTTCTGAATTCCCTCCGCATTGACTCTGTTGGCACAGCGCGACGGTTCTGTTATAGAAGCCTGAGGCAGTTGGGACTTACAAAGGGACATCTATGCCCGAGTGTGGGCGGTTTCACAAGGAACGCTCGACCTCGCCACTCCCAACGCCTCGTTCCTCGTTGTTGATCAGGTGAAATCACCATATACTGTGGTTATTTCACCTGAGACGCGAACTATAAAGGGGCAAGTAAAGCGTTTGGCGTCATCGCCTGCCGGCGGCCTTTCTCGTTTCAACGTCGTCGATACAGTGCGGGCATATGCCATGCGTGAACTTTGCGTCGGAGTGTTTTTCTATGTAACGCTCAAACGTGAGCCAATGTCCGTCGTCGTCGCGTATTTTTCTGCACCACGCGCAGACAGGAATCAGCCCTTTCAGTGTCCTAATCTCGGAGAGCGCTTTCTGTAGTTCGGCGATGAGCCTTTCCCTGTCCGCCTCTACGCGCTTACGCTCTGTGATGTCCTGCTCGAGCCGTTCGTTCGTCAGCGAGAGTTCGGCGGTTCTTTCCGCTACGAGGTCTTCCAGATGCTCACGATATGCGTCCAACTCCATCTCAACACGCCTGCGCTCAGTGATATCCTGCCAAATCGTCTGAAATACCGTGCGACCGGAAAGATTCAGAACCTGTGTTATGACGTGAACGTCTCTGATATCGCCCCCCTTCGTCCGGTGCTTGACGTCGAATTCTGCCAAGCCGTCTGTCAGGACCCTCTTCATGCTTTCTTCTATATCTTGGGGCGTTTCGCATGGATCAATGTCACTGATGCGAAGCTTTGCGAACTCCTCCCTTGTATATCCGAGCTGGCGATGCGCTTCTCCATTGAAATCAACCGGTCTGCCGTTGGTATCAATGATCAGAATGCCGTATGGTGATTGCTCGAACATGGCTCGGTACATGAGTTCCGCGTCAACAAGCCCATCTCGGTTCCCATTTCCTGGGCTCACGTCGTGCCGCTTGGTCTTAT
>JBLMXV010000180.1:0-5114 GCA_050257935.1 Chloroflexota bacterium | reverse complement strand
GATGACAGGAAAACGCAAAGGCCTGCGGTCTATATCACTCAGAGGGATCATACTATGTGAAAGTTAAGCTCTCCGGTATAGTTACCCGAGACTGCCAAAGACAGTCGGTCCCTTTCACAGGTAAAACATCTCATCACAAAACAAACCTCCAAGGAACGAGAAGCGGACAGTTGAAAAAAGATAGCACACAACGAAACGACATTACTACGATTAGCAGAGAGGCTCCTTAACGCAGCTCTTTACGCTTCTGCAAGCGCCGGGGGGATTTCAGCGAGTCAATCCTGATGCGAATTAGAGGAGAATTGTCTTATGCCATTTCAGGGTTTACATCCCTGTGCGTGTATTTGATCACATTTACGTCGGAAAGCGCGACTATACCCTCCTGAACCATATCGTCGAGGATCGGTATCACCTTGGTGATCTTTTCCTCGGTATCCATTACCGTAATGAGAATCGGGAGCTCTCCATGCACCGTCAATGTTTTCTTCTTGTGGTAGCGCCTGTGAGGGCCGTATCCTGCAATCGCCTGATACACAGTCGCGCCTGCGATATCGGCCATGATCAGCCTTTTCACGAGCGCCTCATAAAGCGGCTCTCCTTCCCATTGATCGTCTGCGCTGACGATGATTCTGAGTATCTTCGCCTTGCCTTCGAGCTTCATACGTTCTCCTTGCTCTTTGTGTCTTTCTTCTGCCTTAGGGCAGCACTTGACGACGCTCGTATCGGCAACTTCTACGAGCCCTTTCTCAACCACCTGATATACGTCGGGAAGGACCTTGTTGATCATCTCCTCAGAATCCACGACCTCGATCCTTACCGGCATGCTCGCTGAAAGGTCAAGCGTCTTGGAGGTATGGAATATCCCGTCACTCCCATACCCTGCAATCCCCCTGAAGACGCTCGCGCCGGTGATCTTCTTTTTGAAGAAGATATCCATCAGCACTTCATAGACGGGCCTGTGGTGGAACTTATCTGCCTCGTCGACATAGATGGTCAGCTTCTTTGCGGGTCCCTTCTTCACCATAATGTTATCTCCCGTGTGCTGTTTGCAATAGCTTCTCCCACCGCCAATGCCGCAGAAGCGGGCTAGTGCGCGCAGTGGGGATATTCAACGCTGGATATACCAAGTCTCCGTCAGCAACCAGCTGGCACACGTCCCTTGCCCGATTGGCACTCGCGGCTACTTGATGGTTATGATACCAACCATTCCCCCTTCCGAGTGACCTTTGATCGTACACTTAAGGTCATTCAAGATGGCGGTCTTGACTGGCACGAACCACCACTCTGCTGTTCCACCGGGGTATACTTCGATCTCCGATATAGTGCCTTTCACCTCCGCAATCGTTTTTCCGTCGGGACCAAGTACCTGGGCTTTCCTCGTGAATACCGCACGCGATAGTCCTTCGGAGCTGAAGTAATGGGCCGTTGGGCTTGGATTGTGGAGCACGAGCTTATAGAGCTTTCCCGTTTCCAACTCGATTTTATCGGGGAAAAAGCGAAGAGCGTTATCTTTATCCCCAAGGTGCACCTTTACCTCAATCGGAGTCTGCGCCGTCAGGTCCCCGGCGGCGCCCGCAACACCTGCACCTGCAAAACATATGGTCACTGCGAACGTCAAAAAGAGATGTGTCATCTTCATATCCGTATCCTCCTCATGTCAGCGGCGCGTTCTCATCATACACGCCGGATTTCTTCCACGAGATCTTTGTGAGCCCTTCACTCCATTCTTCAGGATATCAATTTCCACAGGGTGATATCGAGCGGCTCGGCCAGAATCTCGTCAGCAACTGCCTTGAAGCCTTCCAGATGGGGTGTTGCGAGGTGCTCATCGAGGGCTTTCCTGCTCACCCAATTTTCGTAGAACAGGAAGAGCCCCTTCTCTTCGGCGGACTGGTGCAGGTCATAATTAATGCAGCCTGCCTCAGCACGCGTTGGACCAATCAGTGCCAAGAGATGCTCTCGTACCAGTTCCTCCTTCCCTGCCTTCGCCCTAATCCGGGCCACTACGGTAACCTTGCCTTCGGTCATAGGTCTTTCCTTTCGTAGTAAAGAGTGAAGAATCTTGTCAGGGTTTACAATTGGCTCAAGGTCATTCCCCTAAGGCGAAGACCTACGCGAAACATAGGTGGTATCACCTCGTGTCCGCTGACAGAAGAGTCTCAGCCTGGACTCACCCCATTATATCAGAGTTCGGCATCGGCAAAACGAGTTGCTCGCTGCCCACCGAGGGTGAGATTATCGCAGGGCGGAGAAGAACGTTCTGACTGCCTGTTTCGGCACAGACCCCTTCGCACCCGCTTAAGTCCTTTTCAAAGCGGCCGGGTAAGGTAAAGTGCGAGCCGACTTGACAGGTTAAAGTAACACATGATACATTTGTATCAGAAGATATGAAAACTGATCGCAACAGGCTTTACAAGTGGCTCCTCATCTTCTACACGGTTCCCTCCAGGCCCGTCAAGAACCGGATGAGACTGTGGAGGCAACTGGCGAACTTCGGAGCCATTCAGCTCAAGGGAGCCGTATACATCCTGCCCTACACTGATGAGCATCAAGAGTTCTTTCAGTGGATCATATCGGAGGTCGTCTCCATGGACGGTGGCGGAAGCTTTGTCAAAGTGGAGAACGTCGAGACGATGACCGACGAGGAGATCATAAGTCTTTTCACTGCCCAGCGGGAGCAGGAGTGCAAGAAACTTGATAAGGCGCTTGACGAGTTCGAGAGGAAGTTGAACAACGTTAGAAAGGGGGCGAAGGCCCTGCCGGGTGACCTGCTGCACGAAAAGTTGGCGAAACATAAGAGGGACTTCGACGCTATGAAGAAAAGGGATTTCTTCGCTGCGGCGGTTGTCATCTCAGCCGGCAGGAGAATCGATGCATTGGAGGCTGATCTGCGGCATACTCTCGGGCTGACGGAAAAGACAGAGACTGCTGCAGGTGTCCATGAAATAGCCCCGCAAAGGCGTGAGGACTTCCAGGGAAAGACATGGGTCACGAGGAAACAACCCTTCGTCGACCGGATGGCCTCGGCATGGTTGATCAAGAAGTTTGTCGACGTCAAAGCCGTGTTTGAGTTCGCCGATGAGAAGGATCTCAGTAAGATCGGCAAAAACCGCGTTGCCTTCGATGTGAGGGGCGGGGACTTTACCCACACCGGTGACCTTTGCACCTTCGAAGTGCTCCTGAAAGCATTCGGCCTGAAGGACAAGGCGCTCCGAAAGATCGCCGAGATCGTCCATCAGCTCGACCTCAAAGATGACAGGTACTTGGCCCCCGAGGCGAAAGGGGTCGAGGAGATACTCCTGGGACTCCGTAAGACTGCAGAGAACGACGTGGATGCCCTGGCAAAGGGCATTTCTGTCTTCGAAATGCTCTATGCCTCTCAGAAGTAGCGGCAGAGTCTATGAAAAGGTATCCGCATTTCTTCGTGGTTGCGTATGACATCCCGGAGACAAATGCTTCCAATCAACACTTCGTTCAAGGGGGATACGATGAAAGATGTGGCAGAAATGGTTGCGCATCTTATGGCAGCTGCAGCAAGGACAGCTCCCAAGGCTGGGGGAAAGGATTTCCTGGAGATCGTGGTAATAACAAAGGAGGAAGACCTCAAGAGGATAGCGGAAGCGATGAAGGGTTATGCACCAAGGAGCACCAACGAAGCCTACTGGAACCGTGACGCCTCCAACATCGAAAACTCCCAGGCATTGCTGCTTGTCGGCCTGAGTAAGCCGGTCACGGCAGGATACGATTGCGGTGCCTGCGGGTATCCGACCTGCGCGGAGTTTGCGAAAGAGAGAGAACTCAGGGACAAGGAGATGGGCTACACAGGCCCTCACTGCGTCATGAGGATGCTCGATATCGGTGTCGCCCTTTCGTCTGCGGCGAAGACAGCGAGCCTTCTGAATGTGGACAACAGGGTCCAGCAGCGGGTGGGCGCTGCCGCCCGGGCGCTCGGCATGATCAAGGCTGAAGTCGTCATGGGAATACCCCTCGGCATCTACGGAAAGAGCATCTACTACGACAGGCAGGCGCCCGCAAAGCACTAACTGACGACAGCAGAAGGTTATGAGCATACTGTCACCTTTTAGTGCCCTCTGCACGGTGGGTTTCTTTGCAAGGCTTTCCTACGCACTTGCAAGGAGCCCCGTGCTTCCCCTCTTCGCTCTGTATCTCGGGGCAGGGCCTGAGGCCATCGGCTTTGCCGTCGGCATATCAACGGTGACCGGCATCTTCTTCAAACTGCCTGCCGGAGCCATCTCGGACGTCATTGGCAGGAAGCGGACCATGCTCATGGGCCTCGTTGTCTTTGCAGTCATGCCCTTCACCTACCTGCTCGTGACCGACTATACCATTCTGATTGTTATCAGGTTCGTCCACGGCCTGGCCACGGCTATTTACGGACCGGTGTCGATGGCAGTTGTCGCAGATGTCGCCGGCCGCAAGAAGGGTGAAATGCTTTCCTGGTTCTCCTCGGTTACGATCATCGGCAACCTGCTCGGGGCGCCACTCGGCGGCTTCATTCTTCACAGCCTGCCTGGAGCGGCCGAGCCGACGCTGGGGGACTTTCAGAATGCCTATCTTGTGAGCGGTTTTGCCGGCGCGATGGCGCTTCTCCTTGCAGTGGGCATACTCAGAGGCGACGGCAGGTCAGATGCAAAGAGCAGCCTGAGGGAAGCATACCGGCGATTCGTCTCGGGCATCAGGGAGGTCATAAGCGACAAGCGTGTCGTCATCACCTCGGCTATGGAGGGCATCCAGAACATGACAGTAGGTGCCCTGGAAGCCTTTCTGCCGATTTACGCGGTCACCGTCGCCGGTCTCAACGAATTTCAGGCCGGTCTCCTGTGGGGTGTCCAGGTGATTGCGACGATCCTGTCGAAGCCGCTCATGGGCAGGACTTCCGACAGGCATGGCAGGAAGCCGCTCATCACCCTCGGCATCCTCCTGTGCGCGGTGTCATTCGGCCTGATACCCCTGCTGAAAGACTTCTACCTTCTCGTGGGCACAGCCGTTGTCTTTGGTCTCGGGGAGTCTTTCGTGACGTCCTCGTCTGCCGCACTCGTTGCCGATGTCTGCAAGGAGAAGCACTTCGGCACTGCGATGGGCACGTTTGGAAC
>JBLMXV010000179.1:0-8992 GCA_050257935.1 Chloroflexota bacterium | reverse complement strand
TCGCCTGCCAGTTCTCCTATGGACATGGAAGATTCCATCCCGGGCTCCCTACTTGCCGGACCTGCGCTTGGCCGGGTCAATTATTATGGTCTGGGCAAGGTCGTCATCTGCGCTTGCCTTCTTAATAGGTTTCGCTGATAAGTCAGAGTCTGGCTTCGCTGTGGGCGATCCTTCCTCGGCAATTCCATCAGCCCGACTCTCCGGCGACAATTGGGGCCGGGCCCCGCGGCTGATGATGACCGTCTCAACCAGGAGATCGTCGGCGCTCGGACTCGGGGAGGCGGTGCGCCCGGCCTCCCGGCGAACCTCCTCTTGCGAAGGAGACGGCCTTTCTCCTTCCGGGCTCCTGCTGGCTGCAATCCCATTCTTCTCTGCAGGAACTACACCTCCGGGCCCGAGCACGACCGTCTCGGTCAAAGAAGTGTCAGCCGATACCTCGTGAGGTTGCGCTTCTGCAGGGGCAATGCCTGAGAACGTTGTCGAGAGAATAACTGTTTCTGCCAGTTCCGCCTTCTCCGCCTCAACGGCTGCCTGCCACTTCCCAGCTATGCGCACGAGCGTACTTCGGATTGCTTCCGCCTCTGCTACCCCGGGTGACACAACTGCTTCGGCAGCGGCCGATCTCGCCCGGAAGAGGGCTTCCTTCACGTCTTCACGTAATGACTCCAGACGCTGCCGGAATTCCCGCATCAACCACTTCTCATCCCAAACCGCCGCGGCCCGTAACAAGGACCACCCTAGGCCGATTGTCCGTTCCCAGAGGTGGCGCCAACTCTCGTCTGGGATTACCCCACCGGGCTGCCAGAAGATGTTCTCCGGAGTGAACGGATTCTTCTCTCCGCCGAACGGATCTTCGGTGGGCATGGCTTCGGTAAGGGTCCGACTACGCACTGCTTCCATCAAGCTGCGTGATATCGCGTTCATGTCATGTCTGCCGTTCGCAAGGAGCGCGCAGAACCAAAGCAGCCCAAGAGAAACGAACTCGTTCGACGCCGGCAGGCTTGGGATAGCACTCTCCTCGGAAAGACCGCCCCTCAGCCCGACAAATCTCAGATTAAAATTCCAGAGAAACGGCAACCCCCCCCCGGCCTCTCCGAGTTTCACCCAGAGGCGGTCCGCGGAGAACCCCCGCTCAGTGACACCGAATGGGTCGGTTGAAGAAACGACGTGATCATATGCATCGTAGAGGAAGGAAAGCTTGAGGTAGAGCACCTCGAAAAAGCGCCTGCCAGTCTCCTGGGCAATGAACGACACCAATCCGCCACACTGTTGCCCTAGGCGAATCACCGCGGATCTCCTCCAGTCCTCTCCCTTCCTCTCCAGAATGTTTTCCAATTCCCCCAAGGATGCCCCTGATACGAGGGCAAGAAAATCGAGACCACTGAGATGTGGTGCCTCCACGATCATGAGGTTGAAGGGATAGAAGGAAAAAGGGACAATCCGGGAGCAAGCGATAGCCCCGCTCCCATAGCACACGCCGTGCTCGGGGCAGCCCGGACATGGAAACGGGTTTTCACCGGCATTCTGCCTCCCCACCTGGGCGAAATCGCCGATGAGCGAGAACCGGTCCCTGACTGCCGGCGGATCAGAGGCCTCCCTTTGGAAGGCATAGAAGACCGGCACGCCGAGTTTCGCACAATCAGGGCAAAAAAGAAACCGCTGCAGTGAACGAGCGTAAGGCTGAAGGCCAAGAGCGGTCAGAAGGGCGTCGTCCTCACATTGCTGCAGGACGACCCCGCATCGAGGGCACGGCGGGGGGAAGAAAAGCCGGGTGAGCGTGCAGTAGAGCAAAGGCGGGAGAAGCCCTCCGGGACGGAAGACGTGGATCAGGGGTGATCTCCTGTCCTTCTCATAGGCGCGGAAGGCCTTCTGCCACGCCTCTTCCACATCGCGGTTCGTGACGGGCCGGAGCGGGTCCCGCCGTAGAGCGTATTGGTCCCTCTGGACAAGCAGGAGCACTTCCGTGAGCATGCTTCCTGCTTCAGTGAGAATCCTGCCACCAAGGATGCGGGCGTAAGGATCGGCGTCGGTGACTGTCACAAATGGGAAGGGGGTCTTGGCAAGAATGGTCGGGTCTTCTGAGACTAGAGGGCAGTCTATATGCAGGCTTCCCGGGAGCTTGTTGAGGCATGCAAGCAAGGCTGTGAGCCGATGATCAGGCATATATCTTCTCCGTATACCGGTCCCGCGTAAGGCGCGCGCTAGTGACTTCTGTTAAGGCTAGAGTGTTATTTTCTAAAGGCTATCACACTTCAATTCGCTTGTCAATTTATATTGATGATTACACGGAGGTTATGTTTCGCGTGTTGTACTTAGGGCTGTGCACGCGAGCAGATTGACGCGATATGTCCTTCGTTTACACTTCCTTATGATGTTAAGTAATTGTGTGACGGTAAAAGACACCAATATTTCTTCATCACGGTTCTTAACGAGACAATTCGTTCAATTGACATTTCCCCAGGAGATTGAGTATAAAATGGCTACGGATAGTTGTGCGCTGTGGAACACTCAGTTCAACCATTCGTTCGGCTTCCGCTTTAGGTGGTCTGCCTGAGGCGGATGTCAAATCCAGGAGAGGTGTCTCACACCACTGACTGACTGAAAGCCGAGGGTAGGCTGGGCTGAACTACTCTGGCTTATTTTGTTTATCCGCAATTGAGAGGCCGGGGAGGACCCGGCCTCTCAATTTTCGGAACGAAAAAGAAGGAGAGAGAGATGATCATCGTCATGAAGGCAGGTGCTGCAAAACGCGAAAAAGAAGAGGTCCTCAAGAGAGTGCGGGAACTTGGGTACAAACCCCATATCATACACGGAACCACAAGGGACGTCATCGGCGCGGTGGGAGACGAGAGGGGCAAGTTCGTCCTCCAGTCCATAGAGTCGATGCACGGCGTGGAGAGCGTCGTCCCGATACTCAAACCGTACAAGCTCGCTTCGCGGGAAGTGAAGAAGGAGACGAGCGCGGTCAGAATTACCGATGAGGTGACCATCGGCGGCTCGCAGATTATAGTCATGGCTGGTCCATGCGCCGTGGAAAGCGAAGAGCAGCTCATAGATGCGGCCATGGCGGTCAAGAAAGCGGGCGCCCATGTCCTGAGGGGAGGTGCCTTCAAGCCGAGAACTTCCCCTTACGCGTTCCAGGGCATGAAGGAGGAAGGGCTTAAGATACTCGCGAAGGCCCGCGAGATAACCGGGCTGCCTGTCGTGACTGAGGTCATGAACCCCGAAACGGTGGACCTTGTCGCAGAATACGCCGACATCATGCAGATAGGCACACGGAACGCCCAGAACTTCGACCTTCTGAAACAGGTCGGGAAGGTCGGCAAGCCTGTCCTTCTCAAACGCGGGATGTCCATGACGATCCAGGAATTGCTCATGAGCGCCGAGTACATACTGAGCGAGGGGAATCAGGCGGTTATCATCTGTGAGCGGGGAATCAGGACATTCGAGACGGCGACGCGCAACACTCTTGACCTGGCGGCAGTACCGGCGCTCAGGGAGAGGACCCATCTTCCCGTAGTTGTCGACCCCTCGCACAGCACCGGCCACTATCAGTACGTCGCACCGATGGCGTACGCGGCCGTCGCGGCGGGCGCCGACGGCCTCATCGTCGAGGTGCACCCAGATCCGGAGCACGCCTTTTCGGACGGCCCCCAATCACTGACACCGAAGGATTTCGCAATGGTAATGGACAAGCTGAGGCTGTTCGCAGAGGCCGCGGGGAGGACTCTCTGAGCATCGGTGGCGGGGAAACTATGACGAGGAGTCGGGTCCTTTCACTGTGAAAGCCGGTTCCCGCACTGACTCACCACGGCAGACGGGGCAGCGTCCCGGCTTGGTGAGCCGCCCTCTCTTCCTGAATTGAAAGCCGCATCTTCTGCATTCTGCGGGAACGACTACGAGCGCGCGCTGCTTGGTCCAAAGCTGGCGCTGGATGTGAGTCAGATGCTCGTACACCTCCTTTTCCGCCACCTTCACCAAGGCTGAGATCTCCCTTGCCGAGAGCGTAGCCCCCTCAAGGACCGAAATGATTTGCTGTCTCACCGTCTCGCGGCGCTCAAGAGGGGAGGAAGGTTTCCTGGGCTTGGTCCTCATGTGTTGGAAGAATTATAATCCATGAGTGCCCCGCCCGGGACATCGGACCTCTTCGGGCATCACAGCATCTGCAATCCCTTGATTGACATCCCGGGGTGGCGGGGCTATACTGGAGAACGATCCCCAGCCGTCATGCGGCGGGATGGCCCGTTACGACGGGACCGAGGGGGACATTGGAAATGACGACACGCGCTGCGCTCAGCATGTTCCTGCTGCTCCTCACGGCCGCCTGCGCACCAACTGTGACGGTCTCCGGCATCGAGAGCATCGCCTCGATCCCGAAGGACACGTACTTCATGTACCTTTACAGCGGTGGCCAGGGAGGTTGGACAAGAGTCGCGTTTCTGAAGTCTCTCGATGCGGGAGTAGACGTGATCCCTTACTCCCCCCAGATTGCTCAGTCGACAGGCACTTTCGCCGAGGCCCTCGCGTTCATGAGAGGGGGCAGCGGGTACAGGGACATCACGACTAGACAGGTGAATTTCAGAGGGAAAAGAATAGGGTATCTCCTCACGTTCGACTTGCCGAGTCTCAAGAAAGAGGATGTTGAGGTGAATCTCTATGAGCGCGCCGGGAAGGTGCACTTCTCGGTGCGCGAGGTCATTGACTCGGATTAGCGTATCTGCATCGCCTTTCCGTGTGAAGGGCAGCAGATCCGAGCTGTGGAGCCTGCAGAAAGAGGGAGACGCACTATGAAGAGACGCACGGGGTTGTACAGACGGCCACAGGAAAAGAAGCCCACTGCAGACAAGCCTGTCGAACAAATAGTGAGGGAGTTGAGACAAGCGGGTGGATCGCCCCAGAACTACCGGGAGCAGTCACTCAGACTACACGGCCTCATCTGCGCGAAGTGCGGCAGGGAGTTTGACCACAAAGAGAGACACCTCCTCACCGTGCATCACAAAGACGGTAACTCGCGCAACAACCCTCCCGACGGCTCAAACTGGGAGAACCTCTGCATCTACTGTCATGATGACGAACACAGCAGGGGAACTTTGGGCGACTACTTCAGGGGCCACAAGGGGGGCTAACCGCCGCTGCACACCCCTTCTCACTGTGATGCCAGAAGCTGAATCGGGCGCTGCAAAGGACCCGGCGTGATCCCGCAATTCATTCCTTGAGCCGGCTTGTATGACAGCAGTCCCCGTGCAGCACGCATCGGCTATGACGAGAGCACAGAGCCGCACAGGAGTTTCGGAATGGCCACCGTAACAGAAACAAACATCAACAAGAGCCGTCTCGTTGAGACATTCGTCGATCTGATCAAGATCAACTCCCCATCCTTCGATGAGCGGGAGATAGGAACACTGCTCCGAATGAAGCTCGCAGCGTTGGGCTGTGACATCGAGCTGCAGGACTATGGTCCTTCATTCAACCTCATCGCCCGCAAGAAGGCAACCGATGCCGCTCTCATCCCGTTCCTCCTGAACGCCCACATGGACACCATCGAGCCGACTGAGGGAATCAAGTTTGATGCAGCCTCCGAGGTCATCAGATCGACGGGCACCACGGTGCTTGGCGCCGACGACAAGTGCGCCCTTGCGCAGATCATCGAGGCGCTCACCGTGGTCGGCGAGTGCTCCATTCCCCACGGCGACATCGAAATCGTATTCACCTCGGCAGAAGAGAAAGGGTTGCTCGGCGCGCGTAATCTTGATTTCGCCACGCTCAGGAGCAAACACGCCCTCGTCCTCGACTCCGGCGGGGCGGTGGGAAGGATCGTGATTGGCGCCCCTATGCACGTCACTTACACGATGCTGATCTCCGGCAGGTCGGCTCACGCCGGTATTGAGCCAGAGAGGGGGATCAGCGCGATCAGAGCAGCAGCGTCATTGATCACCAAGGTCCCCGACGGAAGGATCGACGACGAGACGACCGCTAACATCGGGCTCATCAGCGGCGGCACCGCAACAAACGTTGTGCCCAGAGAGACCACCGTCCGGGGCGAGGTGAGAAGCCACAGCCGCAAGACTCTCGAACATGTAAGACACTCGATTTTCGATCTCGCCCGAGCCGTGGTGCAGGCGCACGGCGCTACACTGAGCATCTCGGAGCAGGAAGAGTATACATCCTTCAGGATCAACGAGAACGACCCTTTTCTGGGTTACCTTGAGGAAGTCTTCACGAGGTGCGGCATCGCACCCTCCCGGGTCCTGACAGGCGGAGGTTCTGATGCGAACATCTTCAACCACCGCGGCATCACCGCGCTCAACATCTCCACCGGGATGCAAAAAGTCCATTCGGTCGAAGAAGAGATCTCCGTGCGTGACCTCTGCCTCGGCAGTCTCGTGGTGGCGCAGGCGATTTCGAACCTCGGCATGCTCTCCCGTGCAGCAGGCCCATGAATGGGTCTGCATTGAGATTTACACCCTTCAGGGTCTTGCGGGTTCTTGATGCGGCATGCGAACACGCTGTTTTCCGTCGGCCGATTCTCTACGGTCAATACAAAATGCGATGGTGAATTCACACACCACATGGACGTAGTGACCCCCAATAGGTGAAATGACCAGACTGGATGGGAACGTCATCGATGACGGGCACGCCGATCTCTTTGTTTAAAAAAGCAAAGTTGATTACCCTGCCGGGCCATCATAGCAGGCACAAATCGTGCTTATATCGTTCTGTTACAAGTGCGCCCTGACGCGGAGGCCGTAATGAAGACCATTCCTGTCTCAGACCTCATAAGAGATGCTGTGCAGCTTGTACCACCTGAGTCAAACCTGCGGACCATGATTTGCGAGTGCTCCATACCTGACGACTGCTGGCCTGCCGAGGTTAACGAAGCCCAGATACGCGATGCGATCCACAAGCTGGTCGTCAATGCGACAAACACCGTGCCCGAGGGCAGCGTCATCAAGATATGCGTGGAGAATATCAATGCGCAACGGAAGGCTTCGACGCAGCACGGCAGATACATAAAGATGTATGTAAAGGATCACGGTCTCGGTATGGTGCTCGCGTACTAGCCGTCTTCCTCAGCCCGACGCGAAATCCTCCCTTCCTCATTCTGCTCAGACACGAAATTCCACTATGTCTCTGTCGCGCAGGACATGGTCCTTCTGTGCACGCTGGCCGGGAAAACGGGACGAGCCCCATATGCAGACATACTTTAGGTTGTGCACGAAATCTTTGTGTATCATCTCCCCAAGATCAAGCACCGTCGAGCCTGACGGAATGGTGAACGGCGTTCTGAGATCGGGTTCCTTGCCTGGCTCCTTGGTGTAGACGCGAATCATCCCCGACACCCTGAAGATCTCGCCTTTGAGATCTTCAAGTCCTCTCTTTTTTTCTGCCGACACGACCGCGATGGAATAGACGGCTCCGTAAGCCTCGCGAAGCCTCTCTGCGCCCTGCACGGCTCCCTCCAGATCGAGTTTGTTTCCGACCAGCATCACCCTCTTGCGCCTGTTTCTCACGGGGGAGTCGTCCGGCACGAGAGTGGTTCTTTCGGCAACGGGGATCTGCCACTTCCTGAGCTGCTCCAAAACGAGATCTGCCTGGCTCTCGGGCTCATCGGACAGGTCCACCACGACAAGGAGTACGTCCGTGTTTCGCAGTATTCCCGAAACCCATCCATCTGTTGATTCATTGCCGACGGGTGGTAGATCCACAAGCTGAAACTGGATGTCTTCGTAAGGCATCATTCCGGCGAGGGGCATGACGGTCGACATGGGATAGTCTGCAATGACAGGGTTAGCGTTCGTGAGGCTCTTCAGGAGTGATGACTTGCCGGAATTCGGGAAGCCCACGAGTGCGATCTGGGCTGCCCCCTCCTTGTCGACGGTGTAAAGGTCGCTCCGCCCTGACTTCTTTTTTCTCTGCGCCTCCTCTCTGAGCCTCGAGAGCCTCGCACGCAGGTCGGCGCGCAGTTTGTCTGTGCCCTTGTGCTTGGGGACCGTGGCGATGAGCGCCTCAAGGGCGGTCACCTTCTCCGAGGGACTCGCTGCTTCCTTGAAGACCTTTTCAGCCTCGAAGTATTCCGGGGGCAGGTTGGCCGGCATGTACAGAATATACCATGAACCCGCCGCCAAACCCGAGCCGATCAAGTCGACCCTAATGCTACAAAGCAGAACATTCAACGGCAGGGCAGAGATGCCGAAAAGACTCTCTGAGTGATACCTTGTTCATCTCCAGACCACCGTGTGAGGGAACTTTCAAACCACACTTCCGCCGGACTCGAGAAGACCGGACTCTGAATCATGGTTCATCGCATTCACAAAGGCTTTGACGCGCTCTGCCCAGCCGTTCTACGCAACTGTCGTGTCGAGTATTGAATCGTTCCGAGCAGCATCAGTAGATTCCTGCACCGCGCCCCGGCCCCTTATCGCGAAAGCATTCTATTAGTTCAGCGGCACACGGATCGTGTACGGATAGGGCGGGGTCATGTCGGTAAGAAGAGCGGGGTTGAGCCTGGCAAGTTCCTGTGCCGTCGTCCGATGAGTCCGCGCGAGTGCCCTGAGGCTGACCATGCTCCTCGTGATGATCTCCCTGTAAACAAGGACAGCACTGTCTACCTCCTCAGCGAGTGAAAATCCATAACGCTCCGGATTGGTCGCCACTGTGAAAGCAGCCATGAAATAAGGCACATACCGCTTGGTGATCGCAGGAACGCTTCTCGAATTGTAGATATTGGACACTCCCTTGATTCGGCCCTCACCGGCGTTGTATGCGGCGAGCGCAGTGTCCCAGGCGCCGAAGATTGAGTAAAGGTATCGCAGATGTTCGGCGGCAGCAACGGTCGATTTGAGAGGATCCTTGCGCTCGTCAACATAATCATCGACTCTGAGTCCGTATCTCTCCGCAGTGGTTCTTACGAACTGCCAGAGCCCGACGGCGTCTCCTCGCCCCACGGAGAAAGGAGAAAAACCGCTCTCGATGAGCGGCAAATAAGCCAACT
>JBLMXV010000178.1:0-3034 GCA_050257935.1 Chloroflexota bacterium | reverse complement strand
CACGCGATATCGAACCTGATCCGTGAGGGGAAGACACACCAGATCTATAGCGCCATCGAGACCGGCGCGCAGCACGGCATGTCCACACTGGAGGCGTCTTTAGCGGAACTCGTCAAAGAGCGGGCCATTACGGTCGAAGAGGCCTTCGGAAAGGCAAATAACCCGGAGACCCTCAGGCTGAAGCTTGCTGCGGTCGGAATGAAGGTGAAGACATGATAATAGACCAGTATCTCAGAGACCTGATACGGAACGAAGGCTCGGACCTTCATCTGAAGGTCGGACGACCGCCCCTCATGCGCATACGCGGCGACCTCCTGCCCACGAAACTGTCTCCGCTCACGAAGAGCGCGATGGACGAGATCCTGCTTCCTATGCTCTCCGAGGGGCAGAAGAAGAAGCTCGTCGAGGAGAGAGAACTCGATTTCTCATACCTGATAGAGGGTATCGCGCGGTTCAGAGGTGCGATTTTCCACCAGTCGGGCTTCCTCAGCGCCGTGTTCAGGCTGATCCCTATGAAGATCCAGACTCTCGATGATCTGGGCCACCCGCCTGTTTTCAAGGAACTGATAATGGCGCATCAAGGCCTTATCCTCATAACGGGACCGACCGGCAGCGGCAAGTCAACGACTCTTGCCGCCCTTGTGGACTACCTCAACATCAACACGAAGAAGCACATCATCACCATAGAGGACCCTCTCGAGTTCGTGCACAGCGACAAGCAGTGCACGATCAACCAGCGCGAGGTCGGAAGCGACACTAGCTCCTTCTTCACCGCACTGAAAAGGGCGCTGAGGGCTGACCCCGACGTGATCCTCGTGGGTGAGATGAGGGATCCCGAGACGATCCAGACAGCGCTGACGGCGTCAGAAACAGGGCATCTCGTGCTGAGTACCCTTCATACAAACTACGCGAAACAGTCTATCAGCAGGATCATCGATGCATTCCCGCCCGAACAGCACCACCACATCAGGATCCGCACCGCCGCTTCTCTGGTTGCAACAGTGGCGCAGCGCCTCGTGAAGCGGTCTGACGGCACCGGGAGAGTCGCCGTAATCGAGATAATGATCAATACCCCTACAATCAGGAAACTCATCTCTGACGAAAGGCTCGACCAGATAGACAAGATGATCGCAGAATCTGCTCACCTCTACAAGATGCAGACGATGAACCAGCACCTCTTCCAGCTCGTCATGGACGGCGTTCTTACGAGGGAACACGCCCTCAACGAGAGCCACAACCCGAACGATCTCAGGATCATGCTCCAGACGCAGGAAGTCGCGGTCAAGAAGGAACAGGAGGAGAAGAAGAAAGCCCTCGTAGGCTCAAAGCTCCCCTGGGAGAGGTAGAACCGCGACCCTCGCCGCAATCCGCCCGAACGGCAGTTGACGGAACCTCACGATTGAGGTATCGTTAACTACGTATGGCACATCTTCGCTTTCTCACCGCCGGAGAATCGCACGGCAAAGCGCTCATCGGCATACTGGAGGGCATCCCCTCCGGGCTTTCGCTTGCCTCCACTGACATCGACAGAGAACTCAGGCGCCGCCAGATGGGCTACGGCCGCGGCGGAAGGATGAAGATCGAGAACGACCATGCGGTAATTCTGTCAGGAGTGAGATGGGGGATGACACTCGGATCTCCCATCTCGCTGTCCATCACAAACAGGGACTGGCAGAACTGGCAGGAGGGCATGTCCCCTGAACGGGAGCATGCAGGCAGTATCCCGGCAGTGACAAAACCGAGGCCGGGGCATGCCGATCTGAGCGGCGCAATGAAATACGACCACCGGGATGTGCGCAACATCCTTGAGCGCTCGAGCGCCAGGGAGACAGCGATGCGCGTGGCCCTCGGGGCAGTAGCGAAGAGGTTTCTCGCCGAGTTCGACATCCTCGTCACGAGCTATGTCATTCAGATCGGCGGCATAAGGATGGCAGACGGCGAGATTGCCCTCTTTCGTGACAGGCTTGATGACCCCTCTCTCCCCGGAGAGACGGACGAATCCCCCGTGAGGTGCCCGTCGCCTGAACACTCTGCGGCCATGGTGAAGCAGATCGACGAAGCGCTGCAAAAAGGCGATTCCGTGGGCGGTGTGTTCGACGTGATCACGAGGGGAGTCCCGCCCGCACTCGGGAGCCATATACAGTGGGACACGCGGCTCGACGGCCGGCTTGCCCATGCAGTGATGAGCATACAGGCAATCAAGGGGGTAGAAATCGGGATAGGCTTCGACGCCGCGGAGAAGTTCGGCTCCGACGTCATGGATGAAATCCTTTACTCGGAGGGCAGAGGGTTTTACAGGGAGACGAACAACGCGGGGGGCATCGAGGGCGGAACGAGTAACGGCATGCCCCTCGTGATCAGGGCGGCGATGAAGCCGATTCCCACCCTGAGGAAATCCCTGCGCTCGGTAGAGATGCACACGAAACAGCCGGTTGACGCCGCCTATGAGCGCTCGGACGTGTGTGCGGTTCCCGCCGCAGCGGTGATCGCGGAAGCGATGGCGGCCCTGGTTGTTGCCGACGCTTTCATCGAGAAGTTCGGCGGTGACAGCCTGACTGAAACGAGACGCAATTATGACGGCTTCATGGATCAACTCAGAACGTTGTAAAGATTTTCTGCGTTGCTTTGCGCCGCCGGTTGCACAGCGCCCATAGCCGAGAGCATAATGACACAGACGCCGAACTCCTTACTTCTGTCGCGTTCAAGGGATGAAAGGTCCGCCCTCCGCTCGCGCATGCATCCTCGCTGGGTTTGCGTTTTGATTGTACTCCTCGCAATGGCGGGAATCCCAGCCGCCGCGGACCGTTTACAGGACCTGGCGGCTCCGGAAGCGCCGCCAGGTCCCGAGGTTACGAAGGCCGCGGCTCACTTCATCAAGGCGAAACAATGCATTGAGAAAGAATCTTACGACGAGGCAATCGATTTGCTTACGGAGGTCTTAGAGGAACTGCCGCTGGTAGATGATCACGTGTTGTACTGGAGGTCCCTGGCCTATGAGAAAAAGGGCGATATCGACAGGGCACTGTCGGACCTT
>JBLMXV010000177.1:0-2507 GCA_050257935.1 Chloroflexota bacterium | reverse complement strand
CGGTAGTCCTCTGCTGACACCCAGAGCCTCACGATCTCGGCGCCGTTCGCCTTGATGATTTCCTGCGGCGCGATCACGTTGCCGAGCGACTTCGACATCTTCTTCCCCTGGCCGTCCACCGTGAATCCGTGTGTGAGCACCGTCCCGTACGGCGCCCGTCCCCGTGTCCCGACTGAAGCGAGAAGTGAACTCTGGAACCATCCCCTGTGCTGATCACTCCCCTCGAGGTACATCTCGGCAGGCCATGCGAGCCGTTCGTCGCGCTCCATCACCGCGGCATGGCTCACCCCCGAGTCGAACCACACATCGAGAATATCCGTCTCCTTCATGAATGCAGTGCCCCTGCACTTCGGGCAGGCTCGGCCATCGCCGATGATTTCCCCCACGCTCAGATCGAACCAGATGTCCGCCCCGCGGGCCTCCGTAAGCGCGGTGATTTTCTCGAACAATTGTTCGTCAAATAAGAACGTTCCGCAGGCCTCACAGGTGACAAGCGTGATCGGAACCCCCCAGGCCCGCTGCCTCGATATGCACCAGTCGGGGCGGTGGGCGACCATGCCGGAGATCCTCTCCTTTCCCCACGAGGGCACCCACTCCACCTTCTCTATCTCTTCGAGGCACTTGCTTCTCAGGCCGCCCTTTTCCATAGAGATGAACCACTGCGCGGTCGCCCTGAAGATCACGGGCTTCTTGCACCTCCAGCAGTGGGGGTACGAGTGCACGATCTGCTCGGAGCCGACGAGCGACTTCCTCGCCTTCAGGGTCTCCACGATACCCTCGTTCGCCTTGAAGACGAACTGCCCCTCGAACTCGGGAACTTCGCTGGTGAACCTGCCCCGGTCATCGACAGGCGCGTAGATGTCGAGACCGTGCTGCAGCCCCGCCTCGTAGTCGTCTTCGCCGTGGCCGGGCGCGATATGCACGATGCCCGAGCCCTCGCCGACGGTGACGAACTCGCCGGTGATGACCCTAGAATCGCGGTCGATGAACGGGTGGCGGGCACGCATTCCCGCGAGCGCGCTCCCCTTGACCTTCACGATGGCGTCACCGCCCACGCCGAGCTTCCTCACGAGCATATCGAGGTTGTCCTCGGCAACGATCAGTACCCTGCCATCCCATGGGACTGCAACATAGGTGAGATCGGGATGGACGGCGAGGGCGAGGTTCGCGGGGAGCGTCCAGGGCGTCGTCGTCCAGATGAGGATCGAGGTCTTCCTGCCCGCAAGCTCCGGGAGATAACGCCTCACCTCCTCATCTTCGACATCGAAGGTCACGAAGACCGACGGCGAGGTCTTGTCCGCATATTCCACCTCCGCCTCGGCGAGGGCAGTCACGCAGGAGGGGCACCAGTGGACCGGCTTCTTCCCTTTGTAGACGGACTGTGCCTTCACGAAACGGAAGAACTCCCTGACGATGGACGCCTCGTAATCGTACGCCATGGTCAGATACGGCTTTTCCCAGTCGCCGAAGACGCCGAGCCTCTTGAACTCCTCCCTCTGGACATTCACGTATGTGCCGGCATACTCGCGGCAGAGCTGCCGCTTACGGAGGACATCCACCTGCTCTTTCTTGTCTCCGAGGTTCTTGTCAACCTGCAGTTCGATAGGGAGTCCGTGGCAGTCCCAACCCGGCACATACGGAGAGTAGAAGCCCCTCATCGACTTGTACTTCACTATGATATCCTTCAGGATCTTGTTCAGGGCATGGCCTATGTGGATGTTGCCGTTGGCGTAAGGGGGACCGTCATGGAGGATGTACCTCTCGTTGCCCCGGTTCCTTTCCTGAATCTTGTCGTAGATCGCCTGCTCATCCCAGAACCTCAGGATTTCGGGCTCCTTCTGGGACAGGTTCGCCTTCATCGGGAAGTCGGTCTGTGGTAGATTAAGCGTATCTTTATAATCAATCGGCATAACTGAAAAAGTACCACCCGGCAGATTTCAAAGTCAAGAAAGGACAACGGTCCGTGGGGATCAGGCAGCGCAGGCTCGGCGTGCACACCTCCATAGCCGGCGGCGTCCACCTCGCCGCACAGAGAGCGAGGGACCTCGGCTGCACCACCATGCAGATATTCTCCCACAACCCAAGGCAGTGGGCTGTCCGAACCCCGCCGGCTGACAAGGCAGCGGTTTTCGCAGAGTTTAGGAAGTCCTTTGATTTAACGCCACTTTTTGTGCACACGTCGTACCTCATCAACCTTGCGGCAGGGGATGAGGCGGTCCTCAGGAAGTCAGCTGAACTCCTCGGCGGGGAGATGGACATCGCCGACTTGCTCGGCGCCGACTACGTCGTGCTCCACACGGGAAGCGCCTCAGGCACAGACGAGACAACTGCGAGGAAGCGGGCGATCCGGGCACTCAGTGAAGTGCTCGCCGGGGGATCGTGGCGGTCCAGACTCCTCCTCGAAAACACCGCGGGAGAACGTGGAGACATATCTTCGCGGATAGAAGACCTCGCGGAGATAGTCAGGGAGACGGCGAGCCCCCTCATCGGCGGCGTCTGCATCGACA
>JBLMXV010000176.1:0-3547 GCA_050257935.1 Chloroflexota bacterium | reverse complement strand
GCCATTCCCGAGACCCTGATGGAGGCCGAACTCTTCGGGTACGAGAGAGGTGCCTTCACCGGCGCGGTCGGCGCCAAGAAGGGCATCTTCGAGATGGCCGACGGCGGGACCCTCTTCCTCGACGAGATAGGAGATCTGCCGCTGCACCTGCAGTCAAAGCTGCTGGGCGTGATCGAAGAAAAGAAGATACGCCGGCTCGGCAGCGAGTCTGCGAGGCCGGTGAACGTGAGGATCATCGCTTCCACCAGCGTCGAGATCGAGCAGGCGCTCGGCAGCACGTTCAGGAGCGACCTCTATTTCAGGCTGAGCGTGATCAGGATCCACATGCCTCCGCTGCGGGAGAGGAAGGGGGACATACCGCAGCTCTGCGCCTACCTGCTGAAGGAAATCACCGGTGGGACATGGGTCAAGATAAAGGAGGAAGAACCCGCCAAACTCATGAGGTACGAGTGGCCCGGCAATGTGAGGGAGCTTAAGAACATCCTGGAAAGGGCCTTTATCCTCCAGCGAGGCCCTGTGTTAAAACCGTCGGAGCTCCTTGTTCCCGCATCGAAAGGGACGATGCCGGTGACCTCGACTCCCCTGCATGACACCCAGACTTCCGGCGAAATCATGACCCTCGCCGACGTCGAGAGGGACTGCATCAGGAATGCGCTCCAGAGGCTCTCTTATAATTACTCGAGGACTGCCCGCGCCCTAGGCATTTCCCTGTCCACTCTCAAGAGAAAGCTCAATAGTTATCAATCGAAATGACACGACGGTTAAGAAACAGGCCGATAGCGCGAAATGCCCCACCATGATGCCCACTCTCATCGATCCACTACGGGATTTATTATCCAAGTCATTGTATGATAAGACACCGGCCACTGGCTCCCAATTTGGCTCTTTTCTTGCTTATAGCCCAGCGTTTGTCAAACGAGATGGCGTGAGTCGCGGCGGGGGCTCCGACAGGGAACCTTCCTGTCTTCGGGGCCGGTTGATCGCGCACCTTTTCGGGCTGAAAACATGGAATCATGCGGCGCGAAGTCCGATTTGCCCGCCTTGTTCCGGAGATCCGGAGGTGTCTCTTGCGTAAGACATACCTCTTAGTCATGGCGATTTCGATCATGCTCGGCCTTGCAGACTGGGCCGTGGACGCGTGGTTTGACTATTTGACCTATTATCAAGACAACAGCTCATTCCTCGATGCGGCGGTCCTCGACATGCCGCTCACCGAACTGCGCTCGCGTCTCGTCGAGTTCTCGCTCTTCATTATCCTTGGTCTCGTCACGTGCCGGCTTCTTGCCGAGCGCAAGCGCACCCTTGACGAGATCACGAAGGCGAGGGACGAGCTCGAGATGCGGATCGCCCAGCGGACGGAAGACCTCGCGAATGCCAACGAGCGGCTTTCAGTCGAACTGACCCGGCGGAAGCTGGTCGAGGAGGCGCTCTCTGCCGAGAACGACTTCCGAAAAGCCATGGAAAGCTCCATGAATGCAGGTGTCGCTGTGGTCGATCTCCAGCGCAGACTGACGTACGTGAACCGGGCCTTCTGCACGATGGTGGGGTGGAGCGAGGAGGAACTGCTTGGGGCGGTCCCGCCGCATCCATTCTGGCCTGCCGAGTGCGTCGCCGAGATAGTCGAGGCTCTGGGGCGAGATTTGAAGACTCAGGAAGGATCGGGTACCGAGATGCAGTTCTGCAGGAAGGATGGCGAGCGCTTCGATGTCCTTGTCCTCTCCTCACACCTGCGTGATGCCGATGGGAAACAGATCGGCCTGCTCGGCGTCTTTTACGACATCACGGAGCGCAAGAGGGCGGAGAGGGCTCGCGAGGAGTCAGAGATGAGATACCGGGCACTCGTCGAGGATATGCCCGAGATGATGTGCCGCTTCCTTCCCGATGGGATGCTCACCTTCGTGAATACGAGTTACTGCACGTACTTCGGAATGGAGAAGGAAGCCCTGATCGGGCAAAATTTCTTCCAGTTCATACCGGAAGCTGAAAGGGCGAAGGTGCGGGACCACTACCTTTCGCTCACGCCCGAGAGACCCTCGGTCACGTACGAGCATAAGGTGTTCGCCCCCCTGGGAAGGACGCGCTGGCAGGAATGGACTGACCACGCTCTCTTCGACTCAGCCGGCGCCCTCGTCGAGTTCCAGTCCATCGGCCGTGACGTGACAGAGCGCAGAGAGACGATCAGGTCCCTCCGCGAGAGCGAGGAGCGTTTCCGCGTCGCACTGCACAATTCGCCGGTGATCGTCTTCAATCAGGACTCAGACCTCCGCTACACATGGCTGCACAACCCCAGGAAAGGGTTCAGACCCGATGACGTGATAGGCAGGACCGATGCCGAGCTCTTTTCCCGGGAGGAAGCCGGAAAGCTCACCGAGATCAAGAGACGAGTGCTACGGGAGGGCATCCCGGCGCGGGAGATGGTGACGATCACGGTTCAGGGTGAGACACGTTATTATGACCTCACGGTCGAGCCGTTACGCGATGCGTTGGGCAGCGTCATAGGGATCACCTGCGCTGCGTCCGACATGTCGAGACATAAGGAGGACATGGAGGTTCTGAGGGAATCGGAACTGCGCCTCAGGCGCCTCTCGTTCGAGCTCATGACCTCCCATGAGAATGAGCGGAAACGACTTTCGAGTGAGCTCCATGACGAACTCGCCCAGGCCCTGACTCTCATCAAGTTCAGGGTAAGGCGCGCGAAGGACGGCCTGCAGGAGCAGCATGAGGCGGAGAGAGACGAATGCGAGCTGGCTTTGCAATATATCAACCATGTCATACGGGGCGTGCGCCATCTGTCTGAGGAGCTGAGCCCCCCGATCATCGACGACCTCGGCCTCACCGCAGCGCTTCGCGGCGTCGTCGACAACTTCCAGAAGCGCTCCGGTCTGAACGTCACCTCATCCGTCATGAACATCGACCATTTCTTTCCGAGGCCGTCCCAGATCGTGTTTTACAGGATACTCTACGAGTGCCTCAGCAACATCGAACGCCACGCGCATGCGCGCAACGTGTCGGTCCTGGTGAGCAGTTACGGCGACCGCGTCACCATGTATGTCACCGACGACGGCAGAGGCTTCGATCTGCCGCGGGCGAAGCTCGTGATGTCCGATGCATCGGGTCTTGCGCTCATGGACGAACGTGCGAAGATACTCGGAGGCGTTCTGAGCATATCGAGCGAGGTCGGCAAGGGAACGCAGGTGGCGCTCACGGTCCCCGTGGCCCCCACCCTTGCAGCTCCTGCAGATTGATAAGGCAGCGTGTAGCGGTGAAAAGAAAGCGCGTAGGGTACCGCGGAGGACGGCGTGCAGCGTGTAGTCGCCACCTTGGGCCTGCGTCCTCTCCTATTCTCCGTCATTCCCGCGGACTTCCGGCGGGAATCCACCACCTTCTTTCATCCTCACCCTCGTTGGCAAACCCTTTTTCTTCGACTACTGTCATGTCCCCCGGGATCCTTTACATGCTGCCATGGACGCCGCCCCTGACGAGCGGACCGTATGGGACAAGAATGTTGCCAATCCGAGTCGGCGCCGAAATTGCGTGGTCTCCTCTC
>JBLMXV010000175.1:0-7781 GCA_050257935.1 Chloroflexota bacterium | reverse complement strand
TCTGGGTCGACGCGCAGAGGGACAGGGCCGCGAGAGTGCCTGAGAGGACGAGCAGTATGCTCGTGCTCCCGAAGTAGGCGATGAGCACGAAGCCTGCGAGAAAGGTGCCGCAGATACTCCCCAACGTCGAGATTGCGTAAAGTACCCCCACCGTCCGCCCGGAGTGCCCGAGGTCTCTCATCCTCAACTTCACCGCGTAAGGCGAAACCATGCCGAGAAGAGTGCTCGGCAGTGCGAAAAGCATCACCGTGGCAACCACCGCACCGACATGGAGATCCCTGATCAGCCCCTGCACGACTTCAAGAACCCCTGTCTTGACGACCGTCGCAAGGCAGATGGAGACTCCCGCCCAAAAGAGTATCATCGAGAAAGTCCGGCAACTTGGTCCCCTGTCGGCGATCTTTCCGCCCCACCAGTAGCCGAGACTGAGACTTCCGAGCACGACGCCGATAAGGCTGGTCCAGACCACGATGGAAGTGCCCACATAAGGGGCGAGTATGCGCGACCCTGCGAGTTCCAGGATCATCACGACTGCGCCGCAGACAAACACGACGACATCCAGGACAAGCGTGTTCATCAGAGGACCCCTGTCGGAGGCTTCATATCTGCCCTACAGTTGAATTTCGGAGCAGGACGGAGCGCCTCCGATCCTTTCTGAATGCGATGAGATTCAATTCAGAGTGACTTCTTCTCAAATTCACCGGCAGCGTGGTGCGGAAGAGCCTCTCAGGTGGTATTACGATGAATGAGGCATCGCCCAGAAAGGTCTCCGGCATCTCCGTCCTGCCCCATGCATCGCTCCAAGGTCCACTTCTTGGAGCGAACACGCAAATCGCTCACACGACTGCTGGAGCATCCAGGCTCACATGCCGTTGCTCTTCGCCATATCTTCGAACGCCCACCCTGTCCACGCCAGCAGTGAAAGACGGCCTACAGAGAGACACGGTTCCTTCCGCACTGCTTGCTGTGGTACAAAAGTCCGTCCACCCTCCTAAGCAGCGACTCCGGCGTATCCTCAGGAGTTGCAACGCCGGCACCGATCGACACCGTGAACCTGATGACGTTGCCGTCGTCAGAGACCCTCGACTGGGCAATAAGGGCACGCACACGTTCCGCAACCGACCCAAGTTGAAGACGGTCGGTGTTCACGGCGATGACTATGAATTCGTCTCCGCCCCACCTGCCCACCACGTCGAAGGAGCGCGAATTCATGACGAGCGTCCGTGCAACCGCCCTGAGCACGTGGTCTCCCGCCTGGTGACCATATTCGTCGTTCACCTCCTTGAAGCGGTCGATATCGATGAGCATAATCCCAAAGGGCCAGCCATAGCGCGTCATTTCGTCGAAGCGGGACCGCAGCTTGATCTCGGTAAACCTCCTGTTCGGAATCTCCGTGAGGGGGTCCACAAAGGCCACGGTTTCGAGCTCCCTGATCCGTTCAACTGCCGCAAGAGTCGGCGTATTCTCACTGAATGTCTCCACTGCACCTGTTATCCCGCCCGCTGCATCGCGCATCACCGCCGTCCGCACGATGACAGGGACACGATGGCCGTTCTTGTGGTGCAGGTAGACCGCGCGTGACCTCGCTTCCCCGTCCTCAATCGTCGCCGAGAGCGGGCAACCTTCGAGACAGAGCTGATTACCCTCGTCATCCACATGGTTGAGTATGTTCTCGTGACAGAACCTCCCCACCACCTCAGCGGCGCTGAATCCAGTGATGCGCTCAGCGCCCGTATTCCAGTAGGTGATCCTCCTGTCACGGTCAACAAAATAGACTCCGTCGTGGAGGTTGTCCAGTATGCTCTTGTAAAACCTGTCAGTCGTCTCCGTCACAGCGCCCACCATTCTAAGGTACATATCGCGCGCCGGATGACATGTGAGCATTCGCCGTGTATGCACTCGTCATGAACGGCAAGTCAGGCACGCCTCCCCCTTTTCGTGCAGGCTCCTCGCGCGGTCACCGCGGAAAGGCTACCTGCACGCGAAATCATGAACTTTCCCGGAACCACGCAACGCACAAACGGACGACGGCGCACGCTCCCCCGCCATCCATGCCCTGGCGCCGTCTTGTGTGCCCGTCACGTGCGATCAGGTAAACTCCAGATACTATTCTACATTGCTTTCCCCACCTGCGCAATGTCGCACACAGTGCGTGAACTGTCGACAGTCGGGCAGCTATAGGAAAGCTAATATAGTATAATTGCCCCGATGTGGAGTGTACGCATGAGAGCCTCGCGGCGGTCAGGAGAGAAGGACGCGGGACAGGCGAGTCATCATATCTCGGGCTGTGAGGGACTCTTCAGCCAGACAGAGGTCGCCGCAGCATGCGAGTCGTTCGTGTCGAGAGCGCTCACACACCCGAAGGGCCGGGCCGACGAAATCGTGGTCACAGTCGAGCGGGTTCTTGAAAGGCCTCTCAGGAGACCTCTCCTTTCTGTGCAGACGCTTGCCTGTGAGTCTCCGGAGGAGGCCCGGGGGCTCGTCACCAGGACGATGACTGGCATCGGGATATCCAGGGCAGCGCTCCGCAGGGCATTCACCGTGCTCGGCGCGCCTGAACCCATGAGGGGCGCGTCACTGATCCTGGAACATTCGGGCAGGAGAGTTGAACCGGACCGAGTGCGGGGCGTGCGGGTCTCGCGGATCGGCATCGAACGGTGCACCGTTGAGCTGCTCGATCAGATGCTCGCACGAATGAGGATCAATACGCCCACCGTGAGAGAGGCCCTGACCCTCGCCTCGAAAGTGGCGGCGCACCGTGCCGTGCAGGGGGAAATCTGCATTTCCGATGATCCCGGCTACACGACGGGGTATGTCGCATCACGGAGTCTCGGCTATCGCCGGATCCCTCACGTGAAACGGAGGGGCGACTTGAGGGGGGGACGAGTCTTCTTCGTGAGGGAAGGGGTCGATCTCGCCGAATTGATCGCCTATCTTGAGATGAAGCCGGTCCTGCTGTATATGCCATGAGCCACAGGCGGCTCAGTTGAAGAAGGTCCTTATCATCTGCAATCCCGTGGCGGGCAGCGGCACGGCCCAGAAGATAGACCGGGCGGCGGCTCTTCTGCGCGCGTGGGGATGCCGCCTCGACATAGTGCTGACGTCAAAGAGAGGCGACGCTGAAGTCCTGGCGAGACAGGTACGGACACGCGAGGATCTTCTCGTTGTGGCTGCAGGAGGAGACGGCACCTATAACGAGGTCGCAAACGGCCTCTCGGCATCGGCCGTGCCGATGGCCATTCTGCCGCTCGGCACGACCTCAGTGCTCGCGCACGAAATAGGCCTCTCGACGCGGATAGACGATGCGCTCTTCCTCGCTGTTCACGGAGAGCCCGAGGTAATCCACCTCGGCAGGATCACGTTAACCTCTCCGGCAGTGGGCAGTGAGGCGGGAAGGCCGGCGACCGACACTTGCGTATCGCACCACTTTCTCCTGATGGCAGGGATAGGCTTCGACGGCGGGACGGTGCGAAGGGTAAGTCAGAGGATGAAGAGGATTGCAGGCAAAGGCGCGTATGTGATCAGTGGAATCCGGGAGTGCCTGAACTATCAACCGAATTCTCTTGCCTTCACCGTCACTCCCCCTTACGAAATCAAGAAACTGCCCCGCACACCGGCACCTTCCCGCGGCGACCGGGCGTCAACTCTTACATTGACTGGTTACGGTGCGGTAGTCGGAAAGGCGTCGTGCTACGGAGGGGATTTCAAAGTCACCCCCGACGCCAGGCTCACAGACCCCTCGCTGTATCTCATGGTGACACACGGCAACCGTAGGGTCGACATTCTCAGGTACGCAGTCGGGATTCTGGCCGGAAGGCACCTCGCCTTCGGAGACATCAGTTACATAAAAGCGGAAAGAGTCGCTATCGAGGGATCTGCGCATGTGCAGATCGACGGAGACTATGCCGGCACCACCCCTGCACAGATAGAGGTGGTACCGGATGCACTCAGGCTGGTGATGAGGCTTCGCCGCTGAGGCGGCTACGATCCTCCCCCGCCGCCTCTCATAAGCTGAGCAATTTCCTCGGTGAACTGGACCTTGATATACGTCGAAATCTCCTCAGACAGAAGCCTCTCCCAGGTGGCGTCGACGTCTTCCTGGGCCTTCCTGAGCAGCCACTCGTTCTCAGGTGCAAAGAGGTGCCGGAACCTCCCCTGCACCTTAAGGAACTCGGAAACAGGCTTCTTCTCCCTCGGCTTGTGGGTCACCCGCGTCCTGCCGTTTTCCACCTCAAATAACGGCCAGTAGCAGCTCTCGACGGCGAGCCTGCTGAGGAGTATAGCGTCATCTGTCCTTGATCTCCACCCCCTGTTGCAGGCAGCGAGGATATTCATGAACTTCGGCCCTTGTATGTCCAGAGCCTTGCGCACCTTCTTCATGAGGTCCGTCCAGTGACTCGGCGATGCCTGCGCTGCATAGGGAATCCCGTGGGCGGTCATGATCCTGGTGAGGTCTTTCCTCGCCTGGAGTTTTCCCGGATTCACCGATCCTACCGGGCAGGTGGTCGTGTCCGCACCGAGGGGCGTGGCACTGGATCGCTGGATGCCGGTATTCATGTAAGCCCCGTTGTCATAACACACATAGAGCATGTCATGTCCGCGCTCCATAGCACCAGAGAGGCTCTGGAAGCCGATGTCGTACGTGCCTCCGTCACCGCCGAATGCGATGAACTTGATGTCCTTGTCAATCTTCCCCTGCTTCTTGAGCGAACGATACATCGTCTCGACGCCTGACATCGTCGCCGCTGCATTTTCGAAGGCGTTATGAATCCAGGGGATCTTCCACGCCGTATAGTCTGAGATGCAGGTGGAGACCTCAAGGCAGCCTGTCGCATTCGCCGCAATAACAGGGTACTCGGAGGCGAGCAGCACCATTTTCACGATGATCGGCGCCCCGCAACCGGCACACATGCGATGCCCTCCCGTGAAGAGCATCTCCTTCTTTGAAAGCTCCCGTAACGTCAGTGGTGTTGCCATCTTACTCCCTCACTCCGATGTAATCCTTCACGAGTTTCACCTCTCCCGTCCGGGCGATTTCGATCAACTCGTCCAGGACCTGCACGGCCTGGTCAGGAAGGTAATCCCTGCCTCCTAGGCCATAGATCTTGTTTATGAGAACAGGCTTTTCCTTGTAGGGGTACACGCTTGTAGCGATTTCGATAAAGAGCGGCCCATAGGAACCGCCGAAGGCATCAGCCCTGTCGAGCACGCAGACCGCCTTGAGGTGCTTCAACGCCTCTCCCACCTGCTCATACGGGAAAGGTCTGAAGAGGCGCGGCTTGAGGAGACCAGCCTTGATGCCCCGATCCCTGAACCCGTCGATCACGTCTTTTGTGGTGCCCGCCGCGGAGTTGAGCACGACGATGCCGACCTCGGCATCAGCCAGGCGGTAGGTCTCGAAGAGGCCATACTTCCTTCCTGAGAGCTTCTCGAAATCTTCGGCGACATCGAGGACGACCTGCGGCACTCTCTTCATCACCTCGTACTGGGACCTCCTGATCTCCATGTAATAGTCCTGGAGGATAAGGGGACCGAAGCTCACCGGCTTCTCGAGGTCGAGGAGCGGGTTGAGCTGCTTGTATTCTCCAATGAAAGCCGCCACCCGCTCGTCGTCAAGGTACTCGGTGTTCTGAATTGAATGGCTTATGATGAACCCGTCGAGGCAGACCATTGTGGGCAGCCTTATGTCCATGTTCTCTGCGATGCGAAAGGCCTGTATGGTATTGTCGTACGCTTCCTGCGCATTCTCAGACCAGATCTGTATCCACCCCGAATCCCTCGCTCCCATGGCGTCTGAATGATCCCCGTGTATGTTGATCGGCGCTGCAAGCGCACGGTTGACCACGGGCATTACGATCGGGAGCCGGTAGCCCGAGGCGATAAACAGAATCTCCCACATGAGGGCGAGACCCTGTGAGGAAGTGGTGGTCATCACCCGGCCGCCTGCCGCCGAGGCGCCGACGCAGGCGCTCATCGCACTGTGCTCGCTCTCGACGAGGATGACCTCGGTCTTCACCGCTCCATTCGCCACGTAGCTCGTAAAGCGCTGCATCACATCAGTCGCGGGAGTTATCGGGTACGCCGCGCAGACGTCGGGGTTGGCCTGTCTCAGGGCATTGGCGACCGCCTCATTACCGGTGACTGCCTTCATCTTTCCCATCAGCGCCCCTCCTCCTCCATGACTATCGCCTTCTTGCCCTTCTTTCCGGGACACTCGATCGCGCAGATTCCGCACCCCTTGCAGTAGTCATAGTCAAACTCCGCCCTCTTGCCCTCTTTCACCTTTATCGCCATGTCAGGACAGTAAAGCCAGCAGAACATGCACTGGATGCAGTTCTCCTCGAGCCAGCGGGGCTTGAAAGCGCGCCACGAGCCGGTCTTGAACTTCAAGGCGCTGCCTGCTTCCGTAATCACCGCGCCGGGCGTGATCTCCTTCCATCCTTTGAGCTTCATCCTTCCCGTACCTCCTCATATCCTCGCGTCGTCGCCACGATGTTACCGTCAATGATCCGCTGAGAGAACTTCTTCCCGAAGCTCCTCCTCACGTCGTCTACAATGCCCTCCTTCGAGACGAGCCCTGAAACGTGTGCCAGGGCACCCACCATCGGGGAGTTCGGCATCGGCCGTCCTATGCTCTCGATCGAGATCTTCGTCGCGTCCACCGTGAAGACCTTCTGAGTAGGCAATGCCTTTATCTTCTTCCTCATCTCCGCCGGATCAACAGGCGAATTGATGATGAATCTCGCATCCTCGGGCGCTCCGTCACCTACATTTATCGCCTCAACGAGGGTGGGATCGACCACTACGACAATCTGCGGCTTCAGGACCGGACAGTGCATCCTGATCTCTCTCGAACTTACCCTGTTGTAGGCCCTAAGGGGCGCACCCGACCGTTCAGGACCGTACTCGGGAAATGCCTGGACATGTCTGCCGCCGCTCAGGCAGGCGTCTGCGAAGACCTTCGCCGCGGTGACCGTGCCCTGGCCGCCTCTCCCGTGCCATCTGATTTCCACTGTCTCAGCCATTCCGCCCTCCTTACCCTATCTCGACACCTCAGTGGTCGCGCTCTCGGTAGCTTATATATTAACGGAAAAGTTTGTTGTCATTCAATGAACGGTCCTCGAATGCCGTCCCTGCTTCGCTTTCAGCCTTCCCAAGGAGTCGTATTTCCAGGCGAGTGCGCCGCTTCGTTATCGGGATTTCCACTGGAACGCGTGAGGCCACAGACCGGTGTTCGTGGTAACCGCAGTGTGGCACACGTGACACGCATTCCTCCTGTCGGGATTGGCGCCGCCATGCACCTCCCCAAATTCACTGATGCCGGGTCCCCTCGAATTCCCGTGGCAGGCACCACAACTGCCTATGGTTTTCTCCTTGCCCTGGTACTGCAAAGCCTGGTGGTTATCCGATGCTACCCTCGAAGGGACCATCGCGTGCGGACTGCCATGGCAAGACGCGCAGTAAAGGCTCCCATGTCCCCTGGCATTCCTGTAAAGGGTAGTCCCCGTGTCGACTTCCTGGATGCCCCCGTGGCACTGGGAGCACTTCGGCTCCTGCGCCCACGGCACACGTCCAGAGACGATCGAGCTCGCCACCTGGGCCATGCTTCCGTGGCAGGCGGTGCAGTTGCCGTCCTGCGCGGTATGCCTGAGGCTCCGGTTGCAGGCGGTCTGTTGTCCTGGGTGGCAGTCGTAGCAGGTGGCATTTCTGTCCGCGTGGGACTTATGGATCGCCTCTGAGAGATACTTAACACCGGCGCTGCTGCTGCCGAGGATGGGACT
>JBLMXV010000174.1:0-9542 GCA_050257935.1 Chloroflexota bacterium | reverse complement strand
CTTACGCGCATTGCTGATCACATGGCAGTTAAGGGTCTTGACGAGCATGTCCAGGGATAAAGGAAGCTCGCTCAGGTCGGCGAACCCCACGCTGTTCATGTAGTGCCTCGCGATGTCCTTGATGCCTACTATGCCGGCAAGACGCTCGCCGTCGTCGACGACAGGGACGACCTGTAAGCCCTTCTCCTGTATAAGAAGTGCGAGTGCCTGGACCGAGTCGCGGGCGTGTATCGAGATGGGCCGCCTGAGCTCGAGGTCGCTGACCGTGGGAGTCAGGCTCTCCACCTCCTGCGGTGCAGGAACGCCGAACTTGTTCAGTACAAACTGCGTTTCCTCGTTAAGCCTACCGGCTCTCGAAGGAGTGTAAAGGAACCGCTTGTCCGTCAGGTTCTTGAAGTATGCGTAGCCGATCGCTGCACAGACCGAGTCGGTGTCAGGGTTCTTGTGGCCTATCACATATGCTATTTTTGTCTGTTCCGTGTTCATCTGCTGCCTCCTTCTCGCCGTCCGGGACAGGTCCCTGAACAGCGGCAAGAACTTCTTCCTTTCCGCGCCCCGATACCGAACGCAGACTTGCCCACACGCGGGACAACGCGCGCGGGTGGAAATGTCATCGTGTTTTCTTAACTGTGGATCATAATAGTGAATGTGCTGAGATTGGAAGTGGACTGCTCGAATGCGATCTATTTTGGAAGTGATGTTAGTATACACCAACCTGTCCGATTCAATCAATACTCCTTTACACCCCGTTCTGGTGGTTTCCTCTAAGCTTCTCGTCATAATGCACCTCCATGTGTGAAGGGAATATCAAGGCAATGTGAAGTTGATGTTACGCGGAAACAGGCACAAAGCGAGACCCGTCATATGAAGTTGACATCGCCGAGCCTTATCTCTTAAGCTAGCGGCCACGAGGTAGGCAAATAATGAGATTGTTCCCCAAACAGATAGACTTCTTCGACCTCTTCGACAGCGCTGCGCAGAATGTGGCAAAGGCGGCTGCACTCTTCGTACAGCTCATGCAGGACCTCGACAACATCGACATCATCCTCAAGGAGATCCACGAGACGGAAAAAGAGGGGGACATCATCACCCACGATATCATGAAGAAACTCAACAAGACCTTCATCACGCCCATCGACAGGGAGGACCTCCATTCCCTTGCCTCACGTCTTGACGACGTCGTCGACCTCATCTGGGCCACTGCCGAGAGGTTCTTCCTCTTCAAGCTCAAGAAACCCACGAAGGAAGTGGTCGAGATGTCAAAAGAGCTCCTTACCACCACAGAGACCATAGACAAGGCGATCAAGAAGCTCAAGGAGAAGAACTACTCGTTCGTCGAGGAGTACTGCATCGAGATTAACAGGCTCGAGAACAGGATCGACAGGCTCTTCAGGGACGCCCTGGTGAGGCTCTTCGACGAAGAGAAAGACCCTATCGACATCATCAAGTGGAAGGAAGTGTATGAGCACCTCGAGGACGCCTCGGACAAGTGCGAGGACGTCGCCAACATCCTCGAGGGGATAATGCTCAAGTATGCATGACACTTATCCTCTTCTGCTCTGCGTAATCGCCCTCGCCCTCGTCTTTGACTTCATAAACGGCTTTCACGATACCGCAAATGCAATCGCCACGTCCGTTTCAACGCGCGTCCTGTCACCTAAGACCGCGGTGTTCATGGCTGCCATACTCAATCTCCTCGGGGCGCTCTCAGGCACCGCCGTCGCAAAAACAGTAGGTGCAGGCATAGTCGAGGTGGCGAGTGTCACCCAGATTACCGTGATCTCCGCACTCACGGCTGCCATCGTGTGGGACCTGCTCACCTGGTATATAGGTCTTCCCACCTCGTCAAGCCACGCGCTCATTTCCGGCATTGTCGGTGCCGCCATAGCGACATCGGGCCCCGGTGTGGTGATCGGCAAAGGGGTGACGAAGGTCCTCATCGCCCTCATCTTCTCCCCGCTCGTCGGCTTCATACTCGGATTCTTCCTCATGGTGGTCCTGATGTGGCTCTTCAGGAGGACTGCGCCAACGGTCGTGAACAATCTTTTCAACAGACTTCAGGTTCTCTCCGCCGCCTACATGGCCTTCAGCCACGGGAGCAACGATGCTCAGAAGACCATGGGCATCATAACCATGGCCCTGGTGAGCTTTTACAGCCTGCCTGATTTCCACGTCCCCTTCTGGGTAATCGTAGCCTGTGCGCTGGCAATGGCATTCGGGACTGCTGCGGGCGGCTGGAGGATCATCAAGACCCTCGGGGTCAGATTAGTCAATCTTCGTCCAATCAACGGCTTTGCCGCTGAGGCGTCTGCTGCGACGGTGATAGAGATCGCTTCCCGAATCGGCCTCCCGCTTTCGACCACCCATGTCATCTCTTCCACAGTCATGGGTGTCGGAGCATCCAGGAGGTTGACCGCCGTACGGTGGGCGATCGGCGGCAACATCATCCTGGCGTGGATCCTCACGATCCCCGCGTGCGCCGTTCTCGCCTGGCTGCTCTGCACTGCGCTGAACCTTCTCATTTAGGCGCGAGCAACCGTTTGCCGTGGTATCAGGGTCGGGGCGGCTCAAGTCCTTTCCAAAGCGAAGGGATTTCTTTTGTGATGTCCTTCCTCTTCATCAACAGTGTGTGTTCGTGCTCCGGGCTGGAACACGTGGCGGAAGAAAGCAGAGGTATCGCCCGGAATATCCTTTCGCCTCCTCCACCCTGACTCAAATGGCGCGATTCATGAATGAAGCGAGTTAGGCAGATCAGTGCGCCATCGTATCAGTGAGCACGGCAGGCGACACGCTGAGGGACAGGTTACAGCCACTTTATCTTTTTGAAAATCGCATACATCAGAACGACGGGAACGAGAGCGGAGGCGAGAATAATCATAAAGGTCGTGTAAGGACCGAGAAAGGTCAGAGGGTGTTCAATGCCGCCGGGGAGATTGACGTTCATGCCGTAAAGCGTCCCGATGACGGTCGCGGGAATCGAGAAGGTGAAAACAATCGTGAGGAGCGCCAGGATCTTGTTCGTGCGGTCGGAGCTGATCAGAAAATCGGTATCCTTGTAAATCTCGATGATCTCCCTGCACTCCTGGATGATCGCCCACACCGCGTCGAAGTAGTCCGCCATGGCCTCGAAATAATCGCTCACGTGTATCTCTTCCCCGATGCCAGAAGGTGAGAATTTTCCCACCTTCTGCTCAAGCTCGTGAATGACCCTTTTCAGAGGGAAGACCGTCCTGCGCAGATTCGCGATGTCGTGCCGCAGCTCAGTGACCTCTCTCGTCGCTTCCACTTTCTCATCGAACACCTTATCTTCGAGGGCCTCGATGTTGGAGAGTATCTTGCCTGCCATCTGGCGGAGATTCACCGCAAGGTCATTGAGGAGACGGTAAAGCAGGTATGTCGAAGATATACCCATGTACACGCCACGGACGCTCTCGTCGCTCCTGCATCGTTCATAGAGCCTGTTGATCGGTTTCAGTTCCCCCGAGTGGACGGTCACCAGGAAGTCCCTCCCAAGAAAGACCGAGACCTGAGAGGGGATGGAGAATTTCTTCTCCTTCAGGAACCGTGGGAAATGCACCACGATGAACAGATAGTCCGGGTACTCATCGATCTTCGGCAACTGGGTCTTCGAAAGGCAGTCCTCAATGTCGAGCTGATGAAAGGGGTAGGCTTCCATGAGCGAACTCAGCAGAGACCGGTTGGGGGAATCTATGTTTATCCAGACGAAGCCCTTACCGTCAACGTGCGCAAAGAGCGAATCGGCGAGTTTCTTCTTTTGCTCGGTCATAGCCTGTCCCTCCGCTGTCTCCGGCCCGAATCCCGGCTCGAAGACAGGCTCATTCAGCCCTGTGGGGCTTGACACCCCATCGATTATATCAGATCGCCACGGACAGCTCCGCTATCACCGTCGGACAAGGCAAGAATGATATGGTAGGGTGGCGTTTCTGGAGTATTAACAGACTGTTACATTTCGGTTACAACTTAGCGGTCGCTTCGCAGGAGAAATCCTCTCCTTCCGAGATACAACTCCGGAGCGTTGCGACGTAAGTGGGACAGAGTTCGAAGCGTCTGGTCATGCACATCTTGATGCTCGCATCCTCGACGTTCCGTACAAAATTGCCGGTGGCCTGGCAGATGGCGCCTTCACGGCTTCCCCTCAGATGCCAGCATATGAGAGTAAATTCATCGGGGCACATACCTACCTCCTTTCACTTCTCAATCACTATACCATCTTCTCTGTTACGGCAATGTTACAGCAACATTGCTTGATTGTTACAGAAAAGCCCCTACTTGAGAAGCAGCGCCGTGTCACGCGTGCCCCTCCTCATGGCCCTGGAAAGAAAGAGCGGGCAATGGTCATAGTCTTCTGTTCTGCAGAACACCGCTTTCTTGACCCCGCTTACGACCAATGACGAAAAAAGACGCGCCGCATATCTCCGAGGCCTGTCTGTAGAATGGGCATGACAAGGAATCGGCTTCACCGCTAACGACCTGTTCCGGCACCATGACCGAAGCATTCTGATTGTTCACCTTCATCTCCTTCACGTGATGTCAGGACGGAACATGCGCACGTGGTTCTATCAGCTTATCTGAGCAATGTTACGACAAGATGAAAGGGCTGTTACATTTTCGCTGGACAGGGGAGGGGAGGATGGAAGTCGGAAAACCGGTCCGGTACCAACCGCTTTAGTGCCCTCTCGCGGCATGGACGACCGCTTTCACGCACAGGACCGCGCTCAGCATTGCGAGATTGACCATCACAATCGCGGCGCCGGTGGGCAGGTCGAGGGTTATCGAGATTGCTATCCCCGACAGGACTGATGTCACGGCAATGAACGATGCGGTGATGATTGTGCCCCTGAAGCTCCCCGCCAGCTGAATTGCCGTGACCGCCGGCAGGACCAGCAATGCCGAGGTGAGCATAATCCCGGCGACCTTCATGGCGAGGACGACGGTAAGCGCCGTAGTCAGGATAAGTATGACATTCATACGCCTTGCATTGATCCCCGACGCCCGGGCGTACTCCTCATCGAAGGTGACCGAAAAGAGGTCATGGTAGAAAAAGGAGATGGTGAGCAGTACAGCTGCGCAGAGCGCAACTGAGATCACCACCTCGCCTTTACCGATAGAAAGGATGCTCCCGAAGAGGTAGCTGAAAAGATCGATGTTGAAGCCGCCCCCGAGGCTTGCCAGAACCACGCCCCCAGCTATTCCCACGGCGGATATGACGCCAATCGCTGCATCACCGTAAATTCGTGTCCGCTCCATAAGCTTGAGAATCCCCAGAGAACTCGCCATCACGGCAGGTATAGATACATAGAGGGGGTGGGTATTCAGCACAAGGCCGAAAGCGACACTGCCAAATGTTACGTGGGCGAGACCGTCGCCAATGAGTGAGAGGCGTCTGAGCACAAGGAGAACGCCCAGCGTTGCACATACGACGGATATGAATACCCCCGCGACGACCGCTCTCTGGATGAACCCATACCGGAGAAAGTCCACTATCTCCACGACATCGGACCCTCCGGCCGGTCATGGCGATGGCAGATGAGATGCTGTGAGAACTCGCCGAAGTACTGGGTCATCGACGCCGAACGACAGAATTCGTCGAAGCTCCCGTAGAAAACGACCCTCTTGTCGAGGTAGAGCAGCTTGGTCGCGTAGTTTCCTATCGTGCCGAGGTCGTGAGTGATGAAGAGTATGCTGACGTCCTCTTCCCTGTTCAGCTTCCCGAGCAGACCGAAGAACCTCTCTCTAGCCTCGGGATCCAGAGCTGTCGTCGGCTCATCCAGTATGAGAAGATTCGGCCTGCTGACCAGCGCCCGCGCAACAAGGACACGCTGGTGCTGCCCGCCGGAGAGTTCCGATATCCGTTTTCCTGACAGGTCGCGTATGTCCATCGCGTCCAGCGCTTCGTCTATAGCCCCGCTATCCTCCCCACGCAGTCGCTTCGGAAACAGCTTTCTTGAAAGAAGTCCCGTGGCCACGATCTCCTTCACGGTCGCTGGGAACCACGGGTTGGAAGAGGAGAGTTTCTGGGGGACGTAGCCCACCCGCTCCCATTCCCTAAATCCCAGCGGGTGATGACCGAACAGAAAAACCCTCCCCGCGCCTGGCCTCATCAGTCCGAGAAGTATCCTGATGAGCGTCGTCTTGCCTGAACCGTTCGGCCCGACAAGACCCACATAATCCCCCTGTACCATGCCGAAAGTGACGCCTGTCAGTACTTCCACCCCGTTATAACGAAATGAAAGGTCCTCTGTCGAAACGACGGCTACCTGCATTGAAGTCCTACCCTGAGGTTGGCGAGGTTACGCTCCATAAGTACGATGAAAGTCACCCCCTTTTCCATGTCCTGTCTGGACACGTTGTGCGCGCCGTGAAGCATGAGGAGCTCCGCACCGGTCTCGCGCGCCAGCGTCTGAGCCACCCTCGGCGCCACGAGTTCCTCATAAAACACATACTTCAAACCGTGGCGCTTCATCTTCTCAGTCAGTTGAGCGAGGTGCCGCGGCGTCGGCTCCGCGTCAGGCGAAAACCCCTTGTACGCGGCCTCGAACTGAAGTCCGTATCTCTTCGCGAGATATGAAAAGGCAGTATGACCGCCGTAGATGATGACACGACTCGAGCAGGTCGAGAGGCCCCTCCTAAAACGTTCGTCGAGCGCCGCGAGTCTCGACTTTAACGCTTCTGCATTTGCCGCGTACTGTTCACCATGAGCCGGGTCCCTGTGGGCGAAGCCGTCGCGGATCGTGTCTACCATCCGTTGCGCACTGGAAAGATCGAGCCAGACGTGCGGGTCATAGTGTCCACCTCCGCCACCGTGATCTCTTATATCAGAGGCGGAATGGACGCCCCCGCCCGCCTCCACGACGGATGTCTTCCGTGTATCGAGGACGGTGAGGACCCTGTCGAACCAGGGCTCCATCGCGCTCCCCGTGTAAATGCACAGGTCCGCCCCTTTCATCCTCGCTATGTCACCAGGTTTGGGCTCGTACCCGTGGGGCTCCACCCCCGGTGGAATGAGCAAGCTTACCTCCGCTTGGTCGCCTCCTACCGCCCTCGCGAAATCGTACAGGACGAAGAGCGTTGTCACGACCCTGAGCCGGGGGGACACATCATTTTTCGCCAGATTTTCGGAGCAAGAGAGCACTCCCACAAAGAGGAGAGTGCTCAGAAGTGACAGGAATATGCCCCGTTTCATCGTGTCTGTCTTGAGGTCGTGCAACTCCGGCAGAGACCGTTTATCTGGAGGATATGCGAAAACACCGTTCCCTTCATTCTCTTCACCTCCCTCTCGATCTCCCTGAGACCGCAGAACCGAACGTCCTCAACTCGTCTGCAGGAGAGACACACGAAATGGTGGTGATGATCCTTATTCGGGCAGTAGAAGTAGTAGAGCTGCCTGTCGGGAAGGATCACTTTCGATATCACGCCCCCGGAGAAAAGGTCATCGAGGTTCCGATACACCGTGGGCAGCCCGATCCTGGCAAACCTGCCCTTGAGCCTTTCCCACACTTCTTCGGGGCTCATGTAGCGCGGCTCCGACGCGAGGGTATCGAGGATAGCCATCCGCTTAGGCGTAACCTTGAGCTTCAGATCTCTCAGCGTAGTATGGTGCAGACCCGTCACCGTAAATGGAAATTATTTTTGTTTATGATACCGGGCCCGGGAGGAGATGTGTCAAGGAAGTGGCCTCCATACTAATGCTGCGGAAACTGCGTGAAAGAAGTTTCAGACCCCGATGAAGGGCTCAGGAGCGGCACCAGCACCACTCCATCATCTCCGCGACAAGGCCCGTCCATCCCGTCTGATGGCTCGCGCCGAGCCCCCTGCAGGTATCGGCGTGAAAATACTCATAAAACAGCACCAGTTCTCTGAACCAGGGATCGTCCCGATACTTCCGGTCATCACCGTGAGCGAGCCTCAGGCCGTTTCCGTCCCTTATGAACATCCCGGTGATCCTCTGGGAGATGCTTCTCGCCACCTCCCAGAGGTCCATGAAGTTTCCCGACGCCGTAGGGAACTCCACTTTGAGCGTCTCCCCGTAATAGTCATGATACTTCTTGAGCGCTTCAACGAAGAGGTAGTTCATCTGCACCCATATCGGTCCGCGCCAGTTCGAATTTCCGCCAAAGAGATCCGTCCGGGACTCGGCAGGCTCGTATTCCACTCTGTACTGCATTCCGTCTACGGTGAGCACAAAGGGATGATCCTTGTGATATTTCGAGATCGAGCGGATACCCCCCGGGGAGAGAAACTCGTTCTCATCGAGCATCCGTTGCAGGATCCTGACCAGACGGTGCCTCGGAGTCAGGGAGAGAAGGATGTCCTGATCTTCGGTGATCTCCTCCATGGCGAGGAATTTGTTGAACCCCTCGCGGTTCTTCCTGAACCACAGGAGCCTTTTCATGAAGCCCTTCAGCGTACGGGTGACGCGCCTGTTGATCACCGAGACCGCAAAGAGAGAGGTCAGGCCCACGAGGGACCTTACCTGCAGCGGTATCATGGAGTCCGAAAGGTGGAGAACGTCGTAGTAGAAGCCGTCTTCCTCGTGCCAGAGCCCGGTCTCACCGAACTGGTTGAGGGACTCGGCGATATGCACGAAATGTTCGTAGAACTTCGAGGCCACGTCCTCGTAAGTCGGGTCTGCATGTGCTATCTCCAGGGCCATGTCCATCATGTTTAGGCAATACATGGCCATCCAGCTAGTGCCGTCCGCCTGCTCGATGTGACCGCCGTTCGGGAGAGGCCTGCCCCGGTCGAAGAGGCCTATGTTGTCGAGGCCGAGGAACCCTCCCTGGAAGATATTTCGACCTTCCTTGTCCTTCCTGTTGACCCACCAGGTAAAGTTAAGTAAGAGTTTATGAAACGCCCTCTTGAGAAACGTGATATCGCCCTTGCCCCTGTGGAGCTTTTCGATGTCATAGACCTTCAGCGCCGCCCACGCATGGACAGGGGGGTTCACCTCGTTGAAGTCCCATTCATACGAGGGTATCTGCCCATTGGGATGCATGTACCACTCCCTCAGGAAAAGAATGAGCTGCTTCTTGGCGAAGTCAGGGTCGATCATGGCCAGCGGCACGCAATGAAACGCCAGGTCCCACGCCGCATACCACGGGTATTCCCACTTGTCAGGCATGGAGATGACGTCCCTGTTGAAGAGGTAGAGCCACTCATGATTCCGGCCGTGCTTCCGCGCTTGGGGAGGGGGAGGGAGACCCTTATCGCCCTCGAGCCAGGTCTCGAACTCATAGTTATAGTACTGCTTGTTCCAGAGCAGACCCGCGAAGGCCTGTCTCTGGACCTCCACGGCATCGCCGACAGGCTGGCTCGGCTCAAACTGCCGATAGAATTCATCCGCCTCTCTAAGCCGTCGCGTGAAGGTCTTCTCAAAAGACCGGTCAAAGGGATTGCCTTCCACCTTGCCGTTCGTCAGCCTAAGCCGTATCGTGCTGGAGCGCCCCCCCGGGATCTCGCATTTGTACAGAGCTGCGCACTTCGTTCCGCTCAGTCTCTCACGAAAGTCTCTGTCGTCGCCG
>JBLMXV010000173.1:0-17816 GCA_050257935.1 Chloroflexota bacterium | reverse complement strand
GACCGAGGAGGCTTGCGCCGTTCTGAATTGACCGCTGCAACTTATGTGGGTACCCCACAGCGCAACTCACAGGCTGGCAGCAGGCGAAGGCTACGGTGAACAGGCGTTATTGTGAGGACCGGTCCATGCAGGTGTGTGGACATACACAGTTGCGAAGGTAGCTCAACGTAACCGCGAGCCCTTCGCTCTTCCTCATGATTGGGTTGCACTACAATAATAATGAGACCGCTCCGGGCAGGAGGATCTGATATGCATAGGACCATTTCTTGGCCGTTGCTGTTCTTGACCGGCTCCTGACAACGGTCGTGGCCAGTTCTAGGCGGGGTGTTTTAGGACGGCGGAGATCGTCGCAAGGAACACCATTTTCCAGGCACCTAAAAGGCGCTCTTCACCACGCCGCCATCGACCCGCAGCGGCGCTCCCGTCGTGGCGGACGAGAGCGGGCTTGCGATATACGTCACAAGTGAGGCGACTTCTTCAGGCGAGGCAAACCGCTTGATGAGCGACGTGGGCCGGACCTTTTCGAAGAAGTCTTTTTCAACCTCACCGAGAGACCGGCCTTCCTTCTTCGAAAGGGCTTCGACAAAATCGCCGACCCCTCGAGACCTCGTGGGACCAGGAAGAACACTGTTTACCGTAATGCCTGTGCCCGCGACTGCCTCGGCCAATCCGCGAGCCACCCCGAGCAATGCCGTCTTGGTTACACCGTAGTGAATCATTTCAGCGGGGATTTGAACACCGCTCTCACTGGATATGAAGATGACGCGGCCCCAATTGCGTCGCTTCATCGCCGGCAGAAAAAGCCGCGATAGACGCACCCCGCTTAACACATTGACCTCGAACAAACGCCGCCAGTCATCATCCGAGATATCCTCGAAGGCCTTTGGCTCGTAAATGCCCAGATTATTAACCAGGATGTCCACCTCAGGGTGTTCTCGGGCGACTTCGTGAGCTGCGTCGGCCGTACTGAGATCACCAGCGAAACCGTGCAATGTTGTCCTGACAGTTTTCTGCAGGTTCGCCAGTGCTGTCTCTACTGAAGCTTGTGAACGACCGTTGACAATGACCCGTGCCCCTTCGCGGGCGAGTGATTCTGCGATAGCATAACCAATACCCGCAGTGCTGCCGGAGACGAGGGCAAGTTTATTGCTGAGCTTTAGATCCATGATCTTCTCCTCTTGGCAGCCGCGGCGTCCTCTTGTGGCTCAACCATTTCTGCTGTCATGCAAATGTCAGCATTTTCGCGCTGCCGATGTGATTATATCGTTCCTTCAGCTGCGAATCAAAGCAATGAGTGTCACTGCAGGGATGATTAGGTCGTGTGGGAGACATTCTGGGCGGTTTCTCGCGGACTAGGGCAGTATCTGAGAACCCTTCATCCTGTGTCATGCCCTGGAAATATGATGGACAAAGCCGGGGATTTCAAACAATAATTGTAAGAGATTTGCCATGTCACTGCGTGCCGGGAATTCGCATGGCCTGGGCACGGCGGTTATTCATCACTGGACAGCCTCGGGAGGAGAATAGTTTGAGAATGCTCTTGGTATTGCTTGGCGTAGCGCTTATCCTCGTCGTCCTCTGGGAAGGCTTCGAGACGGTCGTTCTTCCCCGAAGGGTGACTCGCCGGGTCCGGCTCACCCGTATCTTCTACCGATACACGTGGCGCCCCTTTGCGACAACAGTTCGGGGTCTTGTTCCGACCAAGTACCAGGAAACCTGCTTGAGTTTCTTCGGTCCTCTTTCGTTGTTGATGCTGCTGGCTGTCTGGGCAGGGGGCATGATTCTGGGGTTTGGACTCCTTTACTGGGCAAGTGGATCTGCATTCAAAGTACCGGACGGAACACCTACCTTTCTCACTTATCTCTACCTTAGCGGGACCACCTTCTTCACTCTGGGCTTGGGAGACATCGCGCCAGTCACCGCACTGATGAGAAGCCTCACAGTAATTGAGGCAGGATTGGGGTTCGCTTTTCTCGCGTTAGTCCTCAGTTATCTGCCGGCACTCAGCCAGTCCTTCGCTCGCCGGGAAGTGAGCATCTCCCTCTTGGACGCGCGCGCGGGGTCTCCTCCGACGGCGGTGGAGCTTCTGCGTCGGCACAGCAATGAGCACGGCATGGAAGCATTGCGGCAACTCCTCCACGAGTGGGAGCAATGGTCGGCAGAGCTTCTTGAAAGTCATCTCTCCTACCCAGTGCTCGCGTATTTCCGTTCGCAGCACGACAACCAGTCGTGGCTTGCCGCACTTACGACCCTTCTGGACAGCTGTGCGTTGATTATTGTTGGCCTGGAGGGTGCCTGCAAGCGTCAGGCGGAACTGACCTTTGCTATGGCGCGTCACGCCGTAGTGGATCTTGCAATAGTGTTCAGGAGGCGACCGCAGAAGCCAGGCCATGATCGGCTCCCTGCAGCTGACCTTGCTCGTGTGCGTGGCGCTTTAAGTGAGGCTGGTCTGCGGCTTCGCGAGGGACCTGATGCAGACCAGAGGCTGACAGAGTTGCGTCAGTCGTATGAACCTTATCTCTATGCCTTATCCAAGCTGTTCCGGATGGAGCTTTCATCGTGGATTCACGGGTCGAGGGAGGCAGACAATTGGCAGACGAGTCCCTGGGAGCAGCGAGGACAACCACGAGGGATACTAGGTAAGGGGAATTATGAACGCAAGCACTTCTGAGTCGATCGGCCTTGCATCGTTAGCAGGAAAGCATGCAGCAATCATCTGGAGAGCTTCGCGCCGGCGGCATCTGAAAGGAAAAGAGACATCTGTCTGCAATCTTGACAGTAAATGCGATTAAGAGTCGAATATGCGATCAGACATATCAGTTTGGGTTTGTCAGGGGGTGACTCCCTGTTTTAGGCTACGATGATGTCAGACACAGGGAAGTTCTGATTATTAACGGAAGGAACAAAGACAGCGGACCTTTCAAGTCAGCGGCTGAGTCCGATCACAGGAGGGAGACATGAAAAAGCTCTTGGGGTTCACCATGATTATTCTCGTAGCAGCGGTGTACGGTCCCACGTCAGTCTTTTCAGAGGAGCACAACAAGCCTGAATCCGTCGTCCACTCCAAGGATTTTGAAACCATGAAGACTTTCATCGGTGCGTGGGAAGGAAAGGGGAGCATGAGCACGGGGTCGGAGACGATCAGGGTAACCTACGAACTGACATCAGCCGGGAACGCACTCCTGGAACGCCTGTTTCCCGGAACACCTCATGAGATGGTGACGGTATACTATGACTTCAAGGGGAAACTAAACATGACCCACTACTGCTCACTGGGCAATCGGCCTCACATGGAACTGGTGAATTCCACACCGGACAGTCTCGAATTCGTCCTGTCCGAAAAGGATCCCGGAATTTCATCTCTCAAAGAAACGCACATGCACAGCCTCAGGATCAGCATTGAGGGCAAGGACAGCATCACGCACAATTGGACGCTCTTTGACAACGGGGAAAAGAAGTCCACTGAGGTGATCAGACTGAACCGGGTCAAGAGTTAGCTTCCGGCGGGCTTGAAGATGCCCGCGGCGAAGCGGCCCTCGATAAGAGGAATCCCGAAGCCTAGTCCCTTCTTTCGCCTCATTTGCGAAGTCGGCTTGCAGAATGCACCGTCTCTTGGATCGGGCACGAACGCATCCTTCCCTGGAGGATTATCAGGAAGACGCCAGGTTCCTTGTGCAGTCGAAAACGGTCTAAGAATGGTCCTTCCATCCTGAGCATACTTTCCGAAGGAAGGGTGAGCAGTTCAACTGTAAGTCTACAACCGTTGATTTGTTTGCTCGACTGGAATCATCTGGTAAGATAACGAATCCAAGATTACGCTCTTCGAAATAAGGGGCAGAAAAAGATGTGTCCTCTAGAGACGGCTGGTGAGCTGAATGGTGGACCTCTAAGGAGAAAGATAGAGGCGAAGCTGCAAGAAAGCGAGGAAAGGTTTCGCAGAATCTTCGAGGATGGCCCGATTGGTATCCTTGTCTGTGAACCTAACTATCGGGTTCTCAAAGCCAACAAAGCCTTCTGCGAGCTGTTAGGATATGCAGAAGAGGAACTGGTCGGACGCAGCATCACAGATCTCACCTACCCGGAGGACATAGAAAAAAGTGTATATCTTTCAGAGCAGGCTCTCAGGGGAGAAATTCCCTTGTTTCAGCTTGAAAAACGATATGTCAAGAAGAACGGAGACAGTCTGTGGGTCAATCTTACCGCCACCGTGATTAAGGATCGGGACGGTAAAGTGCTTTATGCCATAGGCATGGTTGTTGATATAACTAAGCGGAAACTCGTTGAGGAACGTTTGAAAGCCTCACTCAGGGAAAAGGAAACCCTTTTCCGCGAGCTCTGCCACAGGACTAAGAATAACATGCAGGTTATTTCCAACCTCATTGACCTTCAGGTACTATCCATGAATGATCAACAGGCGCTGAGCTTATTCAAAGACACTCAAAACAGGATCAAGTCTATGGCGCTCGTTCATGAGAAGCTCTATCAGTCTAAAGATCTATCAAACCTGAATCTGAAGGACTACATAGGCGATCTTGCGGATGCGGTGCTCGAAAGCTATCAGCTAAGCTCAGAAAACATATCTTTACAACTTGACGTTGAAAGTATTTATGTATCGATTGATACTGCCACCCCATGCGGGCTGATTATAAATGAACTGATGTCAAATTCGCTCAAGCATGCTTTCCCCGGCGGTCGACGGGGTGAGATCAGCCTTATACTGCGTCAGAAAGCAGAAGGGGAGCTGGACCTGCGCTTCAGTGATAACGGTGTGGGCCTACCAAGGGGTTTTGATCTTGGGAATACAAGGTCTTTAGGATTAACTCTCGTAAAGAATCTATCCGAGAAACAACTTAAGGGAACGATTGAAGTGAGAACAGGCTGTCCTACAGAGTTCCATATAACATTCAAAGAACCGCTATATACGAATCGGGTATAAGCCATTAAGAAAAAGATATTAATAGTAGAAGATGAAATTATTGAGGCCATGCTGCTCAGCAAACTCCTGGAACTCTGGGGTTATGAGGTGTGCGAAATTACATCATCCGGGGAGGATGCTATCAGGGAAGCCGAAATTGGGAAGCCAGATTTGGTACTAATGGACGTATACATACATGGGAAAATAAGCGGGATTGAAGCCGCCGGTAAGATCCGTTCTCAGTTTGGGATACCCATTATCTTCATCACCGGATATTCAGATGAAGAGACCAGACAAAAAGCATGTGTTGCGGAGCCTGCGGGATATTTCGTCAAACCGCTCAATTACGATAGACTGAAAGAAATGCTTAAACCGATGATCGATGAAGAAAATTAGGAGAGGAGTAAAGCTTCCACGGTGATTGTTTGGATCCTGCGATGTGCACCAGCGCGCGGGTATCTCCACCTCAGTGAAGACTGTCGTTGTGTGGATGTCAATTGGGTTGGCATGACTTGCCCTGTCAAAAGCCGCCGGTGATCTGGCGGCTTTTTCCCGGATGTCACGCCTCAGTCAGAGAACTTACTGAAAACGAAATCAGTATCGGGCGTAATCTGGTGGCAGGCGAAGCACTGAGCCTGCCCGGCCGCATCTAGCAACGGATTCTTCGTCACCGGATCAAAGACCTGGAAACCCCAACCGCCAGTCGATGCGTACTTCTTGTGGTCTTTCTCCATCACCGCCACGGCGATGCGCGTTTTCTGGAAGGTGAAGCTACCAGTTCCGGACTCCAGCGTGCCAGGTTCCCAGAGATCGAAGACGATCACCGAGCCGTCCTTGAACATGGTGCCGGGACGCTCCGCAGCGAGTTCGCGATAGCCCCTCATCGCCTTCTTGTTCGCGTAGATGTTGTGCAGGCCGGGAACCTGGGCGCCGAGGTCGACGCCGTTGAAAATGAATCCGGGGGTCACGATGCCCGTGGTGACATGGGTAAAGGTCCGAAAACCGTCCGGATAGTCGACGTCGTCGCTGACGGCTAGGGCGAAGGGAGCGGCTGCCAATACACAGGCGGCGGCGATTGCGATGATGCCGAATTTCAGGGAATGCATGGGTGAATTCCTCCTGTAAGTGATATTTCAGCTCGCAAGCTGATGTTAAATACTATTCTTAACAGACCCCAGAAGCGGTTATTGTCAACGGGTCGGCGTGACGCATTCGCTGGCCAAAAAGGGTAATTGCTTCAATTTTCTCCTCCCTAATTCTTTGATCCCCAGGCGCACCGCGCGGCATGGTCGTTGTCAGTACGTCTGCCGCAGGTGGATATGCCGAGTAGGCTGTATAACGGACACCACCCCAAGAGTCCCGTCAAGAGCGGCACGAAGCCGAAATATCCCCACTCTGATGCGCCTATAAGGGCGAACGAAAGGACCGCCAGTCCCCCGAGAATTCTGATGCCTTTGTCAACTGTACCCATATTCCTTTTCATATCTCGTCTCCCCCTTCTGTTTGAACTTGATGCGGCCGCCAATGAATTTAGTATAGAAACAATCAAGAAGCGGTGTATGTGACTTTATTACAGAGAGGGGAATTTATGTCTTTTAGATAGCTGGGCCAGATTTCCTGAGAGGAGCGCCTTTCCTTCCCGTGTCGAAATCTTTCAGAATGAAAGGCTATCGAGGTACTTCGGAATGACCATCCGAAGTGGTCCGAATCTGCAATGCAGCCTGGCAAGGTTCAGAGTCGCAATCGCGAACCGCAGCTGACCTCGCATGGCGAGGACGAGCGGGCAAAGTCCGCGCACTCACAACGCTCGAAATATGGTCTCTTTTTCGCAAGAAGACTGCCCCGAACGTCCGTCCCTACCGCATCTTTATATATGATCGGCTCTGGACCGGCATGTTCAACTCTCGTACTTCCGGAGGATGACCACCGCATTGATGCCGCCGAAGCCAAAGGAATTGCAGAGCGCAGTTTCGACCTCCGTTTCCCTGTTCCACGAGGTCACGGAGACATCGCATGCCGGGTCCTTCTTGTCGAGGTTTATAGTTCCCGGGATCAGGCCCTCTGTGATGCTCATAAGTGCGCAGGCTATCTCGAAGGGACCCGATGCGGCGAGCATGTGGCCTGTCATCGACTTGATGGCGCTCACCGGCACAGGCCTTTCCGCAAAGACGTCCTTGATCGCCATTGCTTCAGCGTGATCACCGACTATCGTAGAGGTGGCATGGGCGCTCACGTAATCGACCTGGTCTCGCGTGAGGTTCGCGTCTGCCAGTGCTGCGTTCATTGCCTGCGCCTCGCCATCGCTGTCGGGTTTCGTGATGTGAAACGCGTCCGTTCCCGTGTAGTAGCCGACGACCTCTCCGTAGATACGGCAGTTCCGGCGCAACGCCGACTCGAGTTCCTCGAGAACGATGATACAGGCGCCCTCAGCGAGTACGAACCCGTCTCGTGACACGTCAAAGGGACGCGAGGCCGAGGGCACGGCGGCTCTTGAGAGGGCTCCGGTCCTCCCGTAACCTTCGATGCAGAGCTTGCAGATCGGTGCTTCTGAACCTCCCGCAAGGGCGGAAACGGCGTAACCATGGCGGATGAGGCGAAAGGCCTCGCCTATGGCCATGCTCCCCGAGGCACAGGCACTGGACATGCCGAGACACGGCCCTCTGAAACGGAATTTCTGGGCAACCGATGAAGCGACCATGCCTATGGTCGTGGAAGGCATGAAATAGGGTGAAAGGCGGGTACTTCGCCCCGCTGACAGCGCAGCCTCAAGACTTCTGATGGCTCCTCGGCTCGATCCGATGACCACCCCGCAATGGTCCCGACGACCGACGTCGTCAGGAACCGCCGCCTGTTCCGACTCCTTATCTCTGGAACTGCCGGACAATGAAAGCGCTGAGAGGCCTGCATCCGCCAGGGCCATGGCGGATGCGGCGACTGCGTAATGGACGACAGGGTCGAACCTCATCTGCTCTTTGGGCGTGAGGAAAGCCCCCGGGCTGAAGTTCCGCAGTGCGCCGGCGATCTTCCACGGGATATCGGCTGTGGCGACGCCGGTGATCTTGAGCACACCGGATAATCCCTCCCGTATCGCGAGCCATGAGTCGGAAAAGGTGTTGCCGAGAGGCGTGAGGGCGCCTACGCCAGTGACCATTACCCTTCTCATAGACCCTATTGTACCATTGTCCGTAACGCTGTTATGTCATTGATTCAGAATCTGTGTTGTGGTAAAGTTATCAGTATGGAACGTGCACTGAAGAAGAGGAGAGAGGAAGTCGGCCTCTCCATCGAAACGGCTGCGAATGCCACGAAGATCAAGAAGAGTTTCCTTAGTGCTATTGAGGACGAGGATTTCGCGAGGCTGCCCGCGAACGTCTATACTAAGGGATACATTAGGCAGTACGCGCAATTCCTCGACGTACCGGCGGAAGAAATTGTTGCCGCCTATGAGCAGTTCATCAGGGAGAAGGGAAAGGGCCCCGGCAAAGAGGCAGAGGCTGGTGACCTGATCGAGAAGCAGTTGGTCACCGCGAGCCGTGTGCCTTCTCTCAACCTTTCGAAGAGGGCGCTGCTGGTGGTTACGTTTCTCATTTCCCTCGTCGGCGTGTACCTCGCGCTTCCCCGGCAGAGGGAAGTGCCGCCGACTGTGGAACCCCCGAAGGCGGAAGTCACTCAGGCAGTCCCGGCCGAGCAGTCTCCGGCGTCCCCTGCGCAGGAGGGTCCGTTGCCAGCAGCAGTGGAAGACCGGAGATCGGAAAGCCACACCCTCCGGATAGTCGCGACCGACAAGGTATGGGTTCAGGTGGTCATTGATGGAAATGAGAAGCGTGAGGCTCTCCTTCATCCCGGGGACAAGGTGACATACGAGGCAGAGGAGTCCCTCGTGCTGAAGATAGGTAACGCTGGAGGCGTCATGCTCACTTACAACGGTCGGGAACTGGAACCTCCCGGGACCAAGGGGGAAGTGGTGCGGCTCTCTTTCCCGGATTCGGGCATTCTCCACAACCGGCAGACGGTTCAGGAGAGCCTTGGTGAAGGCATAGTGCCTTCTTCTGAAGCATCCCCTCACGAAAGCCCCGCCCGCTCCTCCGGTCAGTAAGGTTCTTCGTGAAGATCGGAACGATCAGCGAACACATCAATAGAAAGACCATTCTTTTTTTTGTCATCCAGTTTCTCCTCGTCGTCACCATACTAGGGTATAGGGAATGGAGAGATAGTAGTGTCGAGTGTGTCCGCTGTCATGGTGATACGGAGAAGATGAAGAAACTGGGCTATCCTGAACTTTATGTGACTCAGCAGATGGTGGAGAAAGAGAGCGGGCACGCCCATGTCAAGTGTCACCAGTGCCATCTCGGTGATGGCCGGGCAAGGGAGCCTGACTCGGCTCACGAGGGGATGCTCGCTGCGCTTTTCATCGGCGACAACGGGAATGTGCTGAAGAGGAAGGATGTGTACACCGGCGCCCTGTATCCCCGCGGCGAGGACAAGATTCGCCAGATGCTCCCCCAAGTTGCCGAGGACGGGAACCTGGTTCCTCATCCTGAGGTGAGGAACGTCCTCTGGCATGACCGTGACAGGGAGAGCTTCAACTTCGATCCGAAGATTTCTGAGAGGACCTGTGGAAGGTCAGGCTGCCATCCCGAGGAACTCAAACAGTTCAGGACGACGATCATGGCAACCAACTTCAGGCAGAGGACGATGAGAACGTGGCTGGACCCTTATGGCCCGCAAAATTGAGGGCCGTCCTTCGCGGACCTGCCTCCGGCGGAGGTACTGACCAGCGCAGGCTTCTCGTTCAGGAACACGGAGGATATCGCGAAGGAGATCAACCTGCCCTTCTCAAAAGAGCAGGCGGTTGCAAAGCAGAAGTACTGCAACGTCTGCCACGCAGGCTGCCTTGACTGCCACTATGAGCCTGACAAGGAGAAGGGTGTGCACCATTTCACGAGCAAACCGGGAGCGGAAGGGTGCCTTGGGTACGGCCGGGGAACGAGCATCTGTCACCCGGGAGCATTGCACAGCCGCCGCGGAGGCACTTACATCGGCGGCGATTACTCCATCCCGACCGGCATGGCGCCTGACGTGCACTACAAAAAGCAGATCAACTGCATCGACTGCCATACGACCGGTGAAAAGGGGATGGGAGACATGCAGAGGAAGGCGCACTGTCAGGACTGCCACATCGAGATAGAGGAGGCACACGGTAAGAGCATACATAAGAATATGGACTGCGCGACGTGCCACCTGAATGAACTCCGGGGGTATCAGATCGTCGTATGGGGTCCAGGTCTTGTGGCAGGTAAGGAGAACCCCTTCAAGAAATACTCTCTCTACTATGGTATCCAGAAACCGCCCATACTCGTGAAGGACCAGAAAGGGGTGTGGATGCCCGTGAAAGTGTTTCCTCACAGCGTGGGGAACATCAAGCCGGAAGTGCGACCCTCCGAAACAATGATGTTCAGGTGGCCGAAGGGAGAGACACGGGACCCTTACTACGTCGTGGGCACGTTCGAGGGACCTGCCAATAACAAACACCTGCTCTGGATCGAGATGCAGGCCGCGTCGCACCCGTTCGGGAAGGCACGCCCCTGTGAGAGCTGCCATGGAGAGAAGCAGGTGGCCACGTCTACCTGGACTTACATGGACGATCAAGGGGCCCTTGAGCCTTTCGACGGCAGCTACCGTATCGTTGCCGATGGGCAAGGCCTCAGGATCACTGATATGAGACACAGGACGCCGATCAAGGTCGCACCGGGATACAAGATCGAAGACTTCGCCGCGTGGGTTCATTTCAAAGAGAAGTGGCGGATGCCCGGGGACTTCTCAATTCCGGGAGACAAAGAGAAGTACGCAAAGTATCTCCGCCTGTCGAAGCTGATCGCGTCTGATCTCGCTCCTGTGGAGACGGCCGTCAAATCTGCTGACAAGAAGACGCAGAGGAGATTCAAGGAACTCAGGGGCGCCGTCCTGCACCGTGAAGACGGGGCCCTCGAATTGATCCGGGATTTCAGGAAGACCCATGGCTTGCTAAGTGATGGAAAAAGAGTCCCTCCTCGCCGCTCTTAAAGGGCTCACAAAACCGCTCAGCTTCAGAGAGCTTATATTCCACCTCGGTCTTAGCCACCAGGAGAGGCGCGTGGTCAAGAGGATCCTGAGGGACCTCGTACGGGAGGGGCTGGCGGTAAGGACGAGGAAAGGCTTGTACGGCCCGCCGGAGGAGATGGGTCTCGTGACAGGCTGCTTCGAGGCCCATCGGGACGGTTTCGGATTCGTGATACCCGACAGACCGGGCGAGCGGGACATCTTCATCCCCCCGAGGGCGACTGCAGGGGCGATGCACAACGACCGTGTCGTCGCCCGGATTGAGAGCATGCGTCGCAGGGAAGGGGCTGTCATCAGGGTGCTCGAAAGGAGTCACACACGAGTTGTGGGGATCTTTGAATCGGGCAGAAACGGGTGTTTCGTCCGTCCTTCCCGCAGGCGCTTCTCCTTCGACCTTACTGTAGCGCCGAATGATCGGTGCGGGGCGAGGAGCGGCGATCGCGTGCTCGCGGAGATCACGGAATATCCGTCCGACAAGAGGCCCGCTGCCGCACGTATCGTGAAGGTCATGGGTAAGGCGGGGAGTGCCGCAGAGGAGTCGGAAATCGTCATCGATGAGTACGGGCTTCCCAGGAGGTTCAGCCACGCTGTTCTTGAAGAGGTGAGGGCATTACCTTCGACACGGAAGTTGCCTGTGCCGGAAGTCTCGCACCGGAGAAGAGATCTGCGGGCACTCCCGACAGTCACCATCGACGGCGAGAAAGCGAAAGATTTCGACGACGCCGTCTCGGTACGGAGGACGCCGCAGGGATTCCGGCTCTGGGTGCACATCGCCGACGTGGGCCACTATGTGGGCTGGGGGTCCCTGATGGACGACGAGGCGAGGACAAGAGGGACAAGCGTGTACTTCCCCGACGCGGTCATACCCATGCTGCCGAAAGTGCTGTCTGAAGACCTCTGCAGCCTCAAACCCGGAGAGGAGCGGCCCGCGCTCACCGTCGAGATGGACTTCGATTCGGGAGGGGAGAGAAGGCAGTCACATTTCTACCAGAGCGTGATCATGAGCGATGAGAGGATGACGTATACCTCGGTGAGGAAGATACTGGTAGACGGTGACACGCGTGAGAGGGAGCGTCACGCGCGGCATCTCGGGGAGTTCGATATCATGGAGGAACTCTGCCTCCTGCTCAGGGATCGCAGGAACCTGAAAGGCAGCCTGGACTTCGATCTCCCGGAGCCTGAGGTGCTCCTCGACATCCGGGGCAACCCGGAGGCGATCGTGCGGGCGGAGAGGAACATTGCCCATATGATAATCGAGGAGTTCATGATTGTCGCGAATGAGGCTGTTGCGGAGCACCTGACAGGCATGGGAGTGCCGCTCCTGTACAGGGTTCATGAGGAGCCGGACCCGTCCAAGCTTGAGGACCTGGCGGCTTTCATGAGGTCTTTCGGATTCCTGAAAGCGAGACAGTGGATCAGGCCGGGCGACATCTCAGGCTTGATCGGGAACGTGCGCGGTACACGTGATGAAGACATCATGCACTATGTGATCCTCCGCAGTTTGAAACAGGCACGGTATTCGCCGGTCAACGTCGGCCACTTCGGTCTCGCCTCAGGATGCTACACTCACTTTACGTCGCCGATCAGGAGATATCCCGATCTCGTCGTGCACCGAATATTGAAGGAGGTGCTCGGAGGAAGGCATATGAGCGGGAAGAGAACGTCGGAGCTTGAGTCCCTCCTTCCTGATATCGCTTTTCACTCATCGAGGATGGAGCGGCAGGCGGATGAGGCTGAGAAGGCGGTCGTTGACTCGATGCGTGTCTGGTTTATGAGGGACAAGGTGAGCGAGACGTTTGACGGCAGGATCGTGTCCGTGATGCCCCACGGCCTGAGGGTCCGCCTCAATGAGTACTATGTCGACGGCTTCCTCCATGTCTCGTACATGACCGACGACTTCTACAGGTACGACGAGAAGACCTTGAGCCTTGTCGGGCTTCATCGGAAAAAGAGGTTCACCATCGGCAGAGAGCTGAGAGTGCGCATCGAAAGGGTCGACATGGAAGAGCGTGAGGTCGTCCTTGCAGTATAATCTTGGAGGGCGGCCGGTGAGACTGCGCGGACATCATCTTGTCTGCCTGCATTTCTACCATGGTGAGGGTTACGGCGCGGAGTTCATCAAGCGTCTCGATGCCCTCCTTGCGGATGTGCGTGCGATGGGCGTGGAGATTTGTGAGGGGCCGGATGATGTCTGCAGGGCGTGTCCTCATCTGATGGGAGAGGTGTGCGAATACTCCCTTGATGCGGAAGGGGAGATTAGGCGAATGGATAAGACCGCTTTTCTCCTGCTCAGTCTGGCTCCCGGCGGATATGCGGCGTGGGAAGAACTGAAAAATTGCCTGCCTGGCATCTTCAGCAGGTGGCATGACGAGTTTTGCAAGGGATGTGATTGGAGGGTTGCCTGCGAGAAGGACGGGTGGTATGCAGAGCTTGCAGCCACCCACACCGAGCCCTGATGTCTCTCACCAGTGCCGGGCGCGAAGAGGAGGATGTTATGTTTCTCTACCTTGTTCAGCATGGAGATGCGAGGCGCGAGGAGGAAGACCCCCGGCGCCCTTTGTCGGAAAAGGGATGTCAGGACGTGGGAAGGATGGCGGCTCACCTCCGTCGCACGAAGCTCAGAGTGGACAGGATCGTTCACAGCGGCAAGGCGAGGGCTGAGCAGACCGCGTCGATCCTCTCAGGGAGGATCGAGGTGTCAGGCGAGATCTCACCCATCGATGGGCTGAGCCCCCTTGACGATCCCTGGGTCTGGTCTGAACGCCTCAGAGACATGACCGGCGATGTGATGCTCGTCGGGCACCTCCCGCATCTCGGTAGGCTTGCCTCACTGCTCCTGTGCGGTGACGCGGGCAGGAGTGTCATCTCTTTCAGAATGGGCGGCGTTGTCTGCCTGCAGCGGGACGGCGACGGCGCGTGGACCGTGCTCTGGGCCATTGTTCCTGAAATTGTCGCGTAACGGCTGCACGGTGCGCATCGGTTCTGACCATGCCGTCACAGCGATGCGGCAGGACGCATGAAGACTCACCTGCATGTCAGTTGGTGCCTGCTGCTTGTGCTGGTCATCGGTTCGTGTTCTCCTTCTGACCGCCTCGAAGGGTACGTCACTCTCCGGCTGAACTCAAACCCCACGACCCTTGATCCCGCACTCATCGTGGATGTACAGGGCGCCACCGTGGCGGCCAAGATCTTCAACGGCCTTGTGAGGCTTCGGGACGATCTTGAGGTCGGTCCTGATATCGCGGAGAAGTGGGACGTTTCGAAAGACGGTCTCACCTATCGGTTCTTTCTCAGGCCTGGGGTCACGTTCCGGAACGGCAGGGAGGTGAGGTCAGCAGACGTGAAGTACTCATTCGAGCGGGTGCTCGATCCTAGTACACGGTCGCCGAACACGTGGCTCTTCGAGAGGGTGCAGGGAGCAGATGCGTTCAGGCGGGGTGGGGCACACGAGGTCTCGGGGTTCAGAGTCCTGAGCGACCATGTCTTCGAGATCAGACTGGAGAGACCTTTCTCCCCTTTTCTGAGGGTCCTCACGATGACGGCTGCGTTCGTCGTGCCACGTGAGGAGGTGCTGCGGTACGGGCGCGATTTTTCGAGCAACCCCTCGGGAACCGGCCCCTTTGTTCTGCAGGAATGGCTTCCGGACAGGTACATCGTGCTGCAAAAAAGAGATGATTATTTCGGACGGAAGGCGGGAGTCGCCGGGATCAGGTACCGGATAGTGCCGGAGGACCTGACGGCCGTCACCGAATTCGAACTCGGCAACATCGACATCATCTCCTTGCCCGCTTCGGCATATGCCCGGTTCAGGGATGACGCGAAGTGGAGCAGTCACATCGTGCCGGCTGAAGGTCTCAACACCTATTATCTCGGTCTCAACTGCTCGAGGCCCCCGTTCAGCAACAGGGAGATCAGGAGGGCTGTTGCGCGGGCAGTTGACCGTGAAAAGATACTTGCGACGTTCTACGAAGGAAGGGGAAGGCTGGCCAGGGGTGTGGTCCCGGACCTGCTGCGCCAGTGGCAGTTGAGCGACGTGACGGCGGTATCGCTGAGGTACGACCCTGAGGCTGCACGAAGTGCGTTCGCGCGTGAGATGCCGGGAGGCGTTGAGACGAGCATGTACGTCTCGGCCGACCAGGAGGTGGTCGACCTCGCCGAGATCATCCAGGCCTATCTCGCCGTGGCAGGTATCAAGGTCAGGATCGTGCAACTCGAGTGGAGCGCCTTCAAAGAGGCCCTGAACAAGGGAGAGGCAGGGATGTTCTGGCTCAGCTGGTGGGCCGACTATCCCGATGCCGAGAACTTCCTCTTCCCCCTGTTTCATTCCTCCAACCTTGGCCCTGCGGGCAACCGGACGTGGTACAGAAACAGAGCCGTGGATGCGCTGATAGAGGAAGGGCAGCATGCAGCTGCTCAGAACGTGCGTCAGACGGCGTATCGCAAGGCAGAGGAGGCGGTGATAGAGGACATGCCCTGGGTCTTCTTCTGGCACAAGACAGACTATCTTGTCGTCCAACCGTGGATAGGGGGATTCAGGTCCTATCCTATCTACACAATGGATAAAGGTACGGACCTTTACATCCGTTGAGGAGGGCTCCATCAAAGGGTTCATCCTGAAACGGCTTTCACTGCTGCCGCTATTGCTGTGCGGGATCACGCTCCTTTGCTTCTTCCTCCTCAAAGCCCTCCCTGGAGACCCTGTCGCGGGACTGGTCGGCGAAAGGGCGAGTCCGGAGGCGATCGAACGGATAAGGAAGGAGATAGGCGAGGACAGGGGATTCATGACGCAGTACCTGGGTTATATGATGCTGCTTGCCCGTGGCAACTTCGGAAGGTCCTACTACACCAACAGGGAAGTTCTCGGGGACATACTCTCCAAGCTGCCGAACACGCTGAAACTCGCCGTGGCCGCCATGTCTGTTGCCGTGCCGGTTGGTATGGCCCTTGGCCTTGTCGCCGCGTACAGAAGACGGGGTTTCACAGTGTGGGCATATGAAGCGGTATCTGTAGGCGGTGTGAGCGTGCCTGTGTTCTGGAGCGCCATCATGCTGATGCTCCTCATGAGTCTCGAATTGAAGTTACTCCCTCCTTCGGGAACAGGCGGACTGAAGTTCATCGTCCTTCCCGCGGTTGTCCTCTCTCTTCCCGCACTGGCCACCATCGCACGCGTGACGCGGACAGCGGTGCTCGAGATCATTTCAATGCCTTACGTGAAAACAGCACGGGCAAAAGGCCTCCGTCCGCGGCGAATCAGCCTGTTGCACGTGCTGAGAAACGCGCTAATCCCCATTGTCACTGTTGTCGGCCTCGACTTTGGCAGTTACCTGAACGGGGCGGTCGTCACGGAGACGATTTTCGGATGGGACGGGATAGGGAGGTTTACGATGGAGGGTATCGTCAAACGGGACTACCCGGTCATACTGGGCTGCGTCATCGCCGGTACCGTCATTTTCGTTTGCGTGAACCTCCTGACCGACATCCTCTATCACCTCCTCGATCCCAGGATACGCACCCATGACAAGGAAAGGTAAATACGCTCTGTCGATTCTCGTGCTGCTGTTCGCGGCATCGGTCATCTCACCCCTGCTCCCGGTGTACGATCCTTACGAGATCAGGCTCGAAGTGTCCAAGGCGCCGCCCAGCCTCAAACATCCCTTCGGGACCGACGCGAAAGGGAGGGATATCTTCTCGAGGGTCCTCTATGGCGGGAAGATATCGCTGGGCGTCGCGGTGGCGGCTGCCTGCATCTCCTCCCTTATCGGTTTCGCAGTGGGTCTCACGTCAGGGTACTGTGGGGGGAAGGCCGACATGCTGCTCATGTCGTTTGTGGACTTCGTGCTCTCTTTCCCTTCACTTCTTCTCGCCGTGGCGATATCCCTGGTCATGCCACCAGGCATCCACACGGTCACCATTGCCCTTGCGGCGGTGGGATGGACGCCCTTCGCGAGACTCATCAGGGGGCATGTCCTCACCCTGAGGGGTTCAACCTTTGTAGAAGCCGCCCGTGCAGTGGGGTGCAGCCACGCGCGAATCCTGTTCAGGCATATCGCTCCGCTCTGTATCCCGCTGGCATTCGTGATGATGGGAATCAAACTCGGCGGCTTCGTCATCACGGAAGCCACGCTGAGCTTTCTCGGCCTCGGCGCGCAGCCGCCCGTGCCGACCTGGGGCTCCATGATCAGCGCGAACAGGGCCTACATACTCAGCGCACCCTGGATGGTCTTCTTCCCGGGCATCGTGCTGTCGGTGGCCGCTTTCTGTTTCAATCTGGTGGGCGAGTCTCTAAGGGAAAGGTACGCAATGAAGGAGGATTGAGAAGGCCTTACTTCTCTCTCAGTTTTTCTTCCTCTTCCTGCTCGGTCTTGCACTCGATGCACAATGTGGTCACGGGTCTCGCCTCAAGGCGCTTGATCGTAATCTCCTGGCTGCAGGCCTCGCAGATTCCGTAGCTACCGCTGTCTATTCTCTCGATCGCCTTATCGATCTTCTTGATGAGTTTCCTCTCCCGTTCCCTGAGACGGAGCATGAAGTTCCTGTTTATCTCCGCCGAAGCCTGGTCCCCCAGTTCAGGAAAGACGGTTTCGTCGGAAGGGGAATTCAGCTTGACACCTGCCTCGGCAAGAAGGGCCTCGCGTTGCTGCATCAGCTTCTTCCTTATCTCAAGGATCTTGTCTTCACGAACTGAAACGGTTTTTTGGGTCTTCTTTTTCATGAGCGGGCCTCGTTACGTCACGGATTCGAAAAAGGAGTTTCGCAGGTACGATAACAGAATCACCGCCGGGGAGTCAAACGGCGGAGGGAC
>JBLMXV010000172.1:0-2692 GCA_050257935.1 Chloroflexota bacterium | reverse complement strand
AGAAATTGCCTATATATATGCCGAAAATGCCCTTTCTTTCTCTGACGAACTTGGCTGCCTTAAGTATCCTCTGCCCGGATCTCCAGTACATGTTCGGCCACGCACCCCCGAGTTTCTCCCTCCCGAGTGGCAGAAAATCCATCGGGATCGAGAGCACGTCTATGGTGGAAAGCTTACGCGGTATCTCGAGGTTCATCCCTGCGTCGAAAGCGTTGTAACCCCTGCCGATGATCACGACCGACGGGACACCTCCGCTCGTAGTGAGCGTTTCCATCACTTCCCGCCCCTTCTCTCTGATCCTCATCTTGAACCGTTCCTGAGAGATGTGCGCCCTATCAAACGCCTTTGCAAGCTCCCCCTTGCGGACGCCGAGGCGCTTCAGCGATCGGTAAATCTCCTCTCTCAGAAACTCCTCGCCGCGGGCGAAATCCACAATCGGTGTGACCGCGTCCAACCCTCTTAACGCTGCCCGGGATAGATAAGGAATTGTCTGGGTGTAGGGGCAGGACTCTCCCCGCTGGTACTCGTCTTCCCCACGATTGATGTTGATGAAGCTCGGCAGAAACACAGCGTTCACTCCCTCATCGACAAGGTACTTGACATGTCCATGGGCCACCTTGACGGGGAAGCACGCCTCAGAGAGTACGTTTTCAACACCCAGTGTGACGACTTGCTTGTTCGTCCTCGGAGATACGACCACTTCGAAGCCAAGTTCCCAAAGAAGCGTCGACCAGAACGGCAAACAATCGTGGAAGAAGAAGATATAGGGTATCCCGATCCTCAGACCACGTTTCGTCGTACCCATGAACTCAGTGAGTCGCTCCGCGTACCGATGATGGTCATGCCATAGTGCCTCATCCCTGAAGGCGAATAGGTCCGGCACAGTACCCTTCAGTGTTCGCCTCACGTCGTACTTCTCGCACCTCCCTCCATAAAAGAGGTGCCCCGATTCGCCTTCCAGCTTCACGCGGTTAATCTCACAGACGTTCGGACATCCCTTGCACTCGAACGAGCTTATCTCGAAAGGTCTCTCGGAGAGTCCGAATCCCTTGAAGAGCGTCCGGGCGACGGAGGCGACGACCGGCCCTTCCGAGCCGCAGCCCCCCACGGCAGTCACGCGTTCCGTGACGACCTCTCCACCCTGATGCCCTCTGATCGACTCACTCCAGCGGCCCACAGCAGCGCTCTCTTCGGCGTCAGCCGAATCCTGCGTCGTGACTGTCGGCCGCAGAATGCTGACACACCTGTCGTTCATGTGGTCTCTGGCGATGAGCGCCATTCCGATGGCACCAGTCACATCGTGATGAGGCGGTACCGTGATCTCCCTGCCGAGGTACTTCTCGAAGGCCGCGACTACCGACTTGTTGAAGGCCACACCGCCCTGGAAGAAGATGGTGTTCCCGATCGGCTTGCCCGCCACGACCCTGTTGATGTAGTTCTGGACAATAGAATAGGCAAGCCCTCCAAGCAGGTCGTCCTTCTGCGCGCCCCTCTGGAGATTTGCCATGAGCGAGTTTTCCATGAACACGGTGCAGCGCTCACCGAGCCTGCAGGGCTTCTCAGCCCGTAACGCCGCCTCAGCGAATTCGCCCTTGACGGATATACTGAGCTTTTCCGCCTGTTCCTCGAGGAACGAGCCAGTTCCAGCGGCGCAGGCCTTGTTCATCTCGAAGTCAACAATGACGCCGTCTTTCAACGAGATGTACTTCGAGTCCTGCCCCCCGATCTCGAAGATCGTGTCCACATGGGGGTTGATCCACGCGGCAGCGGTGGCCTGTGCGGTGATTTCGTTCTTCACAATATCTGCGCCCACATAATCGGCGATCATGTATCTGCCCGATCCCGTGGTGCCCACGCCGGAGATCACCACGCTGCCACCGAGTTCTTCACGAATCTCGCGAAGCCCCTGCTGTACCGCCTCAATCGGACGGCCGGCGGTCATAAGGTAACGCTTCGCGAGGATGTTCCCTTCTTCATCAATCACCGCTAGGTTTGTGCTGATAGATCCAATGTCAATGCCAAGATACGCCGTTTTCGGGGCAGACCCGCCGGTTCCGTTTCCTCCGGATGCTGCAGGAGCCTGATCACCCTGCCCGTGACGGACGAAAAAGGTGTCATTCTCTTACGCAAGAGGGGCGTATCCCTTGTCAGAGAACATGAGAGAAGAGACATACGACTCAAGTGCCTCTATGTCGAGTGCATGCATCAGGCCGTCGTCCATCGCCTTCAGCGCACTGCCGATCGCCCCCATCAGCGCAAAGTCGGCAGGCACGAGGAGATCATCGAGGGCAAACACCTCTCTGAACGCTCTGACCATGCCTTTGTTCGCGGCGACACCGCCCTGAAACGCCACAGGCGGTCTGAGGTCGATACCCTTCGCTATAGTTCCTTTGAAATTCCTTGCAACGGCAAAGCAGAGACCCGCGACAATGTCCTCCACAGGGGTTGCTATCTGCTGGAGGTGTATCATGTCCGACTTCGCGAAGACACTGCATCGTCCCGCGACCTTCGACGGCCTCCTGGAGCGCACCGCCACGTCGCTGAACTCCTCGATGCTCATCCTGAGTCGCTCCGCTTGCTGCTCCAGGAATGAGCCGGTCCCTGCAGCGCACACGGAGTTCATCCCAAACTCGATCACCCTTCCCTCGTCGAGGACTATCAGCTTCGAATCCTCGCCGCCGAGTTCGATGAT
>JBLMXV010000171.1:0-5800 GCA_050257935.1 Chloroflexota bacterium | reverse complement strand
ATGGGCACTAAAGGGTAACTTCTCGGCGAACTGTCTCCACGCGCGAGTGAGTCGAGAGCATATGTAGAGTCTAGTCCCTGTTGCTGTCCTCCCTTGTCGAAAACAGAGGCTGTTGGACTCTTTGCGATGCTCTTATCCTTGGGGGAGCTTCAGGACCGGCCGACTTGCGCAGCTCCCGGAGTTCATCCTCTGCAACCAAAGACATCACGCCTGCACGGAAATAATCGCCGCTTTCAGACCCGAGATGAGAGAGAAGGTCGAGGTTGGCGTGCTTGTATATATCAATCCATACTTCCTTCTGACGTACCGCGAGCTTCGGATTCAGGATATAGTATCCGGTTCTCTTTCGCCTGAAAAGTTTCCTGCAATAAGGATTAGCACTGTCAATCTCGTTCTTGGAAAGCAGGGCGGATATATAGGAGCGCTTCTTTCTATAGGAAGGTACGACGCTGTCGGGCAACATCCCAATCATTTCGGACAAGATCACGGCGGTAAGGGGGACATGCCCGGGTATCTGATAGTTGACCTGATGGTGGAGGGTGGCAAAGAAGATATGAAACAGCAGGAACTCCCCCTGACTGCGGTCAATCTTGATGAGCCTGTCATCAACCTTGACGCTTACGCTTGACGGCGCGAGCATCTCGTTCACCGCGGGGAACAATTCGGAGGAGAATCTTTCATCCCGCGTGGCCCGTTGCAGGGCGCATTGCCATGCCGAAAGTCCGTAGTTGTCGCTCAGTTCGGGATCAGCCCCGGCTCCTGTCAACTCCTGAACGAGGGCTGCATTGCCTGCTGTCGCGGCAAGCATCAAGGGCGTTCTGTTGAACACCGTGCGATGGTCTACGCCGTGTAGCTCGCACTGCCTGAGGATGTCCTTATAGAACTTCCCTGCATATCCCTGCAGATACCGCGCTGCGAGGTTGGCCCTCTGCTGGTCATACAGAGACCTGTTGAAACCCCTCCTGCCGTCCCGCTGAAAATAGATCTGTCTTGCCTTGTCGAAGCCGTGGACGCTGAGCAACTCGATCAACCTCGGTTCATCATAGAAAAGGCCGTATTCGAAAAGAGTCTTTCTGGGTTTTTGTGACATTTCCTTCTTGTCGCGGGCGCGGGCAAGAAGCTCCATGACCCGCTTCGGCGTGGAAACGTCCCAGGGAACAGGCTGGGTTTTCAGGATGTCCCGCCTTATCTCGTCAGCCTGTTCCTGTCTTCCCTGGAGCTCGAGCTTGCGCGCCTCGGCCTGCCACTCTTCGATGGTGGACTGCTTTGCCTCGACTGCCGCCAGTTCGCGGGCTTCTTGTATCCCGAGCATGCTGAGCAAAGGATGGCCGGTGTCGCTTTCGATGAGATAGACCCTCCTGACCGCGCGAGTGACGGCTACATATAGGGAATTGATGAAGAATTTGTATACCTCGAGGGACTTGTCCGTCTTGTCGGCTGCCCTCATATACCGGAGATCATCCTCCATATCCTCTCGGCTGACCCCCCTGATAATCTCCTGAAAACTGTCCCTCTCGCCGGAGATGAAGTTCACCAGGATCACATTCTCGTACTCCAGCCCCTTTGCTTCCTTGATGCTGAACAGGAGCGGGGTATCAAAGAACTGACGCACCGCGGCCTTGTCCTCGTCTCGCATGACCAGCACAGCAAACCCGGTGGACCGCCGCGTCTTCTGGTTCAGCTCCCTCTTTATTTTGTCGGTGTCTTTCATGAACGTGATCCCACCCGCCTCTTCCGACAGGCTGTTCATAAGATAGGTGCTCTCCCGGTCAACGGAGCCGAACCGTTTCTGCTTGATCCTGAGGAGCCTGTTGGCAAGATCTGTTACGGCCGCTGAATTACGGAAATTGGATTGCAGAATCCGTATCACCCTGTGGGTTTCCATCGACGCCTCATTGTAGAGGAGAGACTTGAGATTGCTCCACGAGAAGAAATTAGGGTGGACGATCTGGTTGGAATCGCCGCACAGGATGAAATGGTCAGGTTTCCTGAGACTTCCGAGGATAAGCTGAAGCTGTATGCTCGTCAGATCCTGCACCTCGTCTACGACGACGGAATCGTGGGTCTTCCGCACGTGCCTCATATACTCGTGCGCTAGGACATTCGGGTCATAGAAACCATTTTCGCGCAGAAAGGAGAGGTATTTTTCAAAGAGGGCATAGGCAAGCTCCCGGTCGCCGGCGAGGAAGATAGACTGCCGGACGCCCAGGCTCATATACTCTTCACGTGTCAGCCATGGCCTGTCCACGATCGAACCGGTGATGACACCCCTAAACTCCTCGTACAGGCGATGAGCATCGGCAACCCGATGCTGCCTCGGGAATCGCATCAGCCATCGGGCGAACACGCTGTAAGTCATTTCCCGGCCCTCGGGCACTCGTATCGTCTCGAGAAACTCCCTGAAGGACAGAAAGGATATCTCCTGGTCATCGTTCTCGTAATGGTTGGCGTAGTAAATGTTCCGTGCGTTGTCCGCCAAATAGCGGGACAGTGTCACATAGAGGATCTGGCCGCGCGACCGTTTCATCTTCTCGAGGGTGAGAGCAGTCTTGCCGCTTCCCGCGGGGCCGATGATGATGAGAGGAGGGTTATAATGGTAGATCTCATCCTGCTCGGGATCAAAGGAGATTATCTTGTCGAGAAAGTGAAAGCGCGTACTCGAAGGGTTGACATAGACGAGGGCAGGAAGCGATTCTTCTTCAAGGTGCGGGCTGTCGAAGGAGGCGATCTTCGATTCATCGATCCGGGAGCCTCTCAGGAATTTCGATTTGTCATAGGCATGATTCAGTACTACCTCCAGGATCAGCGCATGCCGGACCCCTTTGTAGGTGACGATCTTGAAAATGAGACGGTTAGTGTCGTCAAGTTTCGCCCTGTAAAGGCATTGATCGGGCAGTTTCTTGACCTCGGCGGATACGAAATCGTCCTTCTCGAGGTGACCGATCAGCTTCTGGTACTGGCGTGCCACCTTTGATGAGTCAAGATCAGTGTACTCGAGAATCCTCAAGCCTTCCGAACGCCTCCCGTTATAGTTCCTCCCTCTGGGGAACCCGGCTGAATGATGCCGATACGTGGCCGGGGCATGATCATGCGATGATCCGCTGTGATATTCATCTGGCGTTGAACGACCAGGAGATTGTCGGGGCCACCGCTACCGCCGGAACTCATTTTGTTCATTAAGTATACCAGAGGCGTACGGGAAGGAAGGATGACCTTGGAAATACATACAGGAAGGATGGGGCTCGCGCTTCATCCCCCGCTGCTGTGGAGTGCAGCGGCCTCTTGCGCCTCTCTTCTCGCTGTCCCTGAATTGATGCGTCTCTGGCAATAGTCAAACCCGGTTAGGGTATTCTCGTGATAGCATTAAGTGGTATTATTATGCTATCATTTAGTGAATCGGCGAAGGAAGGCCATGAAAAATATCCTAATAGACACCAATGCCTATGCGGCTTTCAAAAGAAACAACCCGATTGCTGTTGAAGTCATGCAGTCGTCCGAGCGTATCTGGGTCAACACGGTTGTCCTCGGCGAACTTTACAGCGGTTTCAAGGGCGGCAGCCGTGAAGACAGGAACAGGAAGGAACTCGCGCAGTTTCTGGATTCCTCGAGGGTGGAGACCGCGGTGATAGATGAGGAAACAGCCGAGTTTTATGCACAAATATATTGGGACCTGAAAAGAAAGGGGAAGCCTTTACCCGGCAATGATTTGTGGGTTGCAGCCTCGGCAATGAGGCATGGGCTCGCGCTCTTTACGTTTGACGATCATTTCAAGAGCATAGACGGCCTGTTGCTGCGGTAATGCCGGCGTTACAGGAGGAAGCATGGGCGTGATGACGGTGAGAGGACTCGATGAAGAAACGATGAAGGCCCTGAAGGAAAAAGCGAAGCAGCAAGGCACTAGCATCAATGCTACCCTCGTGAAGATACTCAGGAAAGAACTGGGGATCGAGAAAAAGAGGCATACTGTTGTGCACCATGACCTCGACCATCTCGCGGGCACGTGGGATAAGAAAGACCTTGCCGAGTTCCGGAAGAACGTCGAGGATTTTGAGAAGATAGACAAGAAGATGTGGAAGTGAACAAGAGATCCTCTGAAGCGCGAATTCTGCACCCGTATTGACCGGCAGCGACGCCGCCGGCTGAAGTGTCCGGTGGCACCGCCACTATTTGTCCTCTTGCAGTGCACACCATTTTCATGCACACTATTTCTATGAAAAGGAAAATCACCCTCTCTGCCGAAGAAACGGCTATCCGTAAGGCGCGGAGGCGCGCCGCACAGGAGCACACCACGCTCAATGAGCTCTTCCGGCGATGGCTGGACAATTACGTCGCGAGAGGATCTACAACCGACAGTTACCCCACTCTCATTGCCCATCTGTCCCATGTCCGCGCCGGCCGGAAGTTCTCCCGGGAAGAGATGAATGAACGTAGACAGGAGACTGAAGCCCGGCCCCCGAGGTAATCTGCTAACTCAAACGGTGCTTCTTCTCCCAGTTGCTTTGCTGATATACTTATGATGATTGCCTTAATATGAGTGTCTTTTCTCATTGCCGGGAATGATGAAGCGAAACAAGATATGTCCTGACTGCGGAACCGAATACCTCCCGCACGTCGAGAAGTGCGCCGATTGCGGCGCTGTCCTCCTGTTTCACGAGGAGCACGAGAAAGCACAGGAGGAAAAAGAACGTTTCAGGGAGCAGGCCGTTGACAACGAAGTTGCGGTGAGGGAGGGCGATCTGAATTGGATGAGTGAACTGCGCACGGTGCTCGTCGACTCCGGAATTCCCTGCGCTGTTCGTTCCGATACAGGCTGCGGGAAAAGCTGCTGCGGTACGTGCCGTCTGGTCGTATCGCGCTCTGACGTGGCACGAGCCCAAGAGCTCATTGAGGAATACTTCATGGAAATTCATCCCGAGATGCGCGCTTCCCGCGAACTCCTCAGAGAGGGCAAATGCCCAGCCTGCGGCTCCCCTGTTGGCGCCGGCGACCACGCGTGCCCCGATTGCGGGCTGGTGCTCGTCGTTGAAGAAGAGGAGAACGGGGATTAAGGAGGTCTCTGCGGCACGTCTGACCCTCAGGACCTCACTGGATCACCTGCTTAGCCTTCCAAGTCTTTGTGTAAGCTGGTTTTGACCCTTTGATCATGGGGTAGTGTTTGGTGTTGAGGGTGTTCAGCTCAGCGCGAATTCTTCCCGTCTTTGACAAGCGCGTTCCCGTGAGGATAAGCTAAGAATGGCATAAGGCGACCGTGATGACAACCAGTTCCAGGAACGACAATGTTTTGGTACTCAATTAGGTAAGAGGACTTGGCCGGAGCGAGAGGCGGAAGAACAGTGATGCAGACACGAGACGCGGATATATCAAGTGTTTCAATTGGTTGTATTATACGATTATCGGCTATTGACTTAATAGAGGGGTTCTGGTATTCTGTAATCAGTAGTTGTTCTTTGAGACGTCGTTCTCTACAGTACTTTTGGCTTTCGGCGAGCTGAGGGAACAGAGACATTTCGGGAGTCAGCGTGCGATTGTGGTGTGCATGCCCCCGAGGCAATGAGGGGAAGCCTAAGCAATTGCCAAGACACCCACTTGGCAAAGGAGCCTCTGCGAGCCAGGAGTTGAAGGTACTGTGGGGACTATTGTTCTTTGAAAACTATAAGGTAGGTCCTGACAGTCAGTTTCGAGTTTCAGGAACATAATTGAGAGTTTGATCCTGGCTCAGAACGAACGCTGGCGGCGTGCCTAACACATGCAAGTCGGACGGATCTCCATTTGAAGGGCAACTGGAAGGTGGAGGTTAGTG
>JBLMXV010000170.1:0-10611 GCA_050257935.1 Chloroflexota bacterium | reverse complement strand
TCATCGACCACATCGTAAACCTGACGGAGTCCTCTGCAACGGAGCGGGAAAATACCATTGTGAAGGAGATCAGGTCGCCGATAAGGGTTCCCCTGGACGCTGACCGGTTCAAGCAGGCGCTCCTCAACGTTATCACGAACGCCATTCAGGCGACAGACAAGGGAAGCATTTACATTCGCGCCTTTGTCCAGGGGGCGGCTCCTCAGGCCTTCCCTTCCGGTAGGCAGAAGGAGAGGAGTGAGGCGGTGATAGAGGTTCAGGATTCCGGGAGCGGGATCAGCGACGAGAACATGGAGCGTATCTTTGACCCCTTTTTTACCACCAGGCCCTCCGGTACGGGGCTGGGACTCTCGATTACCAAGAGGATCATCAGTGAGCATGGCGGGAGGATCGAGGTGGAAAGCGCGGAAGGACGAGGAACGGTGTTCAGGATATACCTACCTATGGAGGAGGAGTGATATGAAGGTACTGGTGGTTGATGACGAGAAAAACATCCTGAAGCTCTACCAGGTCGAGCTCGAGGATGAGGGATACACGGTGGTGACAGCGAATTCCGGCAAGGAGGCATTGGAGGTCTTCGACAGGGAGAACCCGGACATCGTGACTCTCGACATCCTCATGCCGGATATGGACGGCATCCAGGTGCTCAGGTACCTCAAGGAGAAGAAACCCACAGTCCCCGTCATCATGCTGACCGCATACGATTACAGGGATGACTTCTCGGTGTGGGTGTCCGACGCCTACGTGGTGAAATCATCGGACCTCACGACGCTCAAGGCAACTATCAAGCAGATACTTGAAAAGAAGTGAGGTCATGCCGTCCATTGTGGCCGAGGCGCCTGTGTACGGCGGACTTTGCCTCGGCAGATGGAAAGGCAAAGTCGTCCTTCTCAAGGGTGCGTTACCCGGCGAGGTCGTCGTTGCTGCGATAACGGGCGAGCGCAAAGGTTACTGTACCGCCTCAGTCGTCGAGATCATCGAGCCTTCACCCGATAGGATCACACCGCACTGCCCTCTCTTCGAAACCTGCGGCGGCTGTCACCTTCAATACACCGATCACTCCCGCCAAATCACTCTGAAGGAAGCGGTTCTCAAGGACTGCCTCAGGAGAATCGCAGGGCTCGCTCCGGAACTGTCGCCGGCGATCCTGTCGCCCGATGCATGGCACTACCGCCGCCGTGGTCAGTTCAAGGTGTCCGATGGCGAGGTCGGGTTTTATCGGGAAAAGAGCAGGGATCTCGTTTCCGTTGCACGGTGCCCGCTTATGATCAATGAGATCAATGAGCGGGTTAGGATGATCGGCGGCGAGCTCAGTCAGCGTCTCACTCCTGTGAGTCTGCACGCTGTCTCGGAGATTCAGATTCTCCACGGCGATTCTGCTGTCGCGGCGGTCAAGACACGGCGACGGGGTATCGATGAGCGCTTTGTCAAGGCGCTGTGGAGGGTTCTCTCAAAGTGCGGCTTCGATGGTCTTGCAGTCGTGTCGGACAACGCCGTGGTCGCACGGGCGGGAGATGAGTTCACTGGACTGCAGCTCGGCAGCCTGACCTATACCGTCTCACCATCGAGTTTCATCCAGAGCAACTGGGCGGTTAACGAGATGCTCGTCGCCTTCGTAAGGAACGCTCTTCAGCCCTTGACGGGGAAACGGGTGCTTGACCTCTTCTCGGGCGCCGGAAACTTCGCCCTTTCACTTGCCCGCGATGCGGAAGAGGTGATCGCGGTGGAGGAAGACCCTGTGGCGATCAGTGACGGGCGGAGGAACGTGCAGCGTAATGCGCTGGGGAATTGCCGGTTTGTCCGCTCCTCGGCAGAGGGTCTTGCGGTAAAAGATGAGATCCACGTCCTCGTCGTCGATCCGCCGCGGCCCGGTTTGACATCGAAGACCTTCGAAAGGATACTCGGTCTCGCTCCCGAAACAATCGTCTACGTGTCATGCAATCCATCGACTTTGGCCCGCGACCTGAAGAATTTTGCGGAACGATACACCCTTGAATCGGTGCGGATGATCGATTTCTTCCCGCAGACATATCACATCGAGTCGATGGCGATACTGAGGCTACGGTAGTTGCATGGACGCCTTGCTTGGGCAGCATAAGCGGGGAGATTACCTTCCGAGCAACCTATTCAGTCCCTGGCAGACGGTCCTGCCAGCCTCTTTCAATCCCCGGGCGCCTTCCGTGATGACCGACCCTCCAGCGGCGAGCGCGGAGAGGCCGAGCTTTTGACCGAGTCCCATAGCGATCCTTTTCATCATTGCCTCCCTGAGAGTGAACGTAGGGTCGTCCAGACTTCCCTCCACGACGAAGTCCAGGACGATCTCGTTGTTGGCACTCTTCAGGAGATCCAGCACCAGTGTCCTCGGGGCCCCCATGAAGGTCTCCCCTACGCCTCGGCCGGCCTTGAATTCGAGATCTCTGATGACGGCCCTTCCAGGCGCCTTCACCCGGCGCTCCCTCACCTTCACATCCATTTCGACGGAGATCGTCCCTCTGCTGACCTCGGCATCTCCTTTCTTGTGGTAGTAAGGTTTAATTGCTATCAGGTCGAGGCCTCTCAGCGACATTGTGCCATCCGTATCCTTGCTCGTGAAGTCCGTCGTCCCCTGCCACAACAACCTTCCCGAGCTTGACTTGCCAGGCATCCGTGCGGAAACTGACCAGAAGGTCCGGTTGTTGGACAGAGGTGCGGAAATCTCCGATACTTCAATCTCGACATCAGTGAGCCGCGTCGGATGGGGCGGGTTCGATATCCTGCCGTCAAGATACAGGATCTCACCGCTTTTCACCGTGATTTTCCTGAAATCGACACTCTGCTTCTTTTCATCATCGGCAGCCGCTGTGCTGTCCCCTGCCAACACAGTCGGCAGCTGCAGGGTGCCCCTTCTGTCGACTTCGAGGCGGAGGTGAGGTCTCTCAATGGACAGCGCAGAAACGATATGATGGTCTTTAAGGAAATTGAGGAAATCGGCCCTGACGTCGACCCGTTCAGCCGACATCACTAGCTCACTGTCGCGCAACAGTTTCATGTCTCTTGCCTGCACGCTCCCCCAGGCGAGCTCGAGGCTACCGATAGAGAAATCCTTTCCGAGTCGCCGCTCGAGTTCGTGCTTGAGTATCAGGTTGGCACTCCGGACGAGCAGGAGTAGTGCAACAGCTGCGACTAACGCAACGCCGAAGGCTGCGGCGAGTCGTTTCTTCCTGTTCGCGGTCATGTCACAGCGTACACAACGCCTGCGCGCCTTTTCTGTAATCCCTGCCACATCCATCAGGCCCGCCGATTACGACCTGGATCCCTCAGCCTTGATTACTCACCAGTTGCATAGAACGGCAGGCTTGAGCACCTTAAAGTCCTTATTGATGCGATGAGATGTGATTCAGAGTCCCGACCTCTCGAGTCGATCATGGGTGAGGTTTGAAAATCCTTACACGGTGGTCTGGAGATGAACAGGGTGTCGCTCGGAAAGTTTTTTCGGCTACCGATGAATGTTCCGCGTTGCAAGGTCAGGGTAAGCGTGTGCGGAAGCAATAGGCCAGAGGCGGCTCAAGGACAAGGGTGTCAGTGGCTGCGAATTATGTGCATAGGCTAATGGCTATCTGAAATCCTGCGTGAGGTAGTAAGTTCCCCGTCCGTCACCCGAGACGCCGACACCGATTACATCGAGTCGGGGGTTGAGGATGTTTGCGCGGTGCTGAGGACTCGAGAGCCAGTTCTTCATCATTGCGTCGGCCACGTCCCTCTCCGACCTCACCGGCCCGTAGCCTCTGAGGTTGCCTTCGGGAATTGTGCCGACGTTCTCGGCGATGCCGATCCTGGTGACGGAACCTTCCCGTTTCGTGACACTGATTCCTTTCTTCTTGGCCCTCGCCGTGGGATCTTCGCCATTGCTGTTCGTGTGGGAGAGCACGCCCCGTCGCGCCATGTCGTGGCTGTGCCGTCTTGCGAGCTCCGCGAGTGCGACATCCCATTCAAGACGCGGCAAGCCGTTCTTCTTTCGCTCCGCATTGACCATCTGGAAGACAAGCGTTTCTATCATGCCCGGGTCCATACTCGTCCTGATCGCCACGAGGCCTGCTGTGGCGTGCTCATTCTGAATCGCCTGATGGGCGCCGCACGAAGCCAAGGCAACGGCGATGAGCAGTGAGGTAACGAGTCTTTCATATGTCAGCAGTCGTTTCATGGGTACCGAAGGTCAGGATCCCAACGTAGCCGCTCCCGGCAGTATTGCACATCATGGCCCGGAATATTCAAGCGTTCAAGGTAGTAGCGGGCTGCAGAGGCGCGGCTGTGGTAGAATGCAATTGATGGCAGGCACACTCCTCTTGGGCCGAACGGTGAAAGACCATGAGCTTGTCCTGTGCAGCAATGCGGACGGTCGCCGGGTCCACCAGGAACTTTTCAAGCTTGATGACAGCCACTACCTGCTGCCCGGGGAGAGCGAGGGTCTCTTCGTTATCCTGTCGGACGTCATCGCCCGCTGCAGGTCGGCGTCCTCCCGTCCCGGCTACCTCCACCTCGTCCTCGACTGGCCTGACCTTCTCAAGATTTCGCTGTGGTTGCCAGAAATACCGGCACCGTCCGAGGTCCTCCCGCTCCTTCAGAAGTCGGGCCTCACCGATTCGGAGCTGAAACACCTCGGGTGCGAGGATGTCAGCGGTATTTTCTTGGGGCTCCGGCACGGAGGTCGCCTCGACGTGCTGCGCAAGCTCTGCCATATCGCCCGGTCACGGGTCGAAAGCCTGATCGGGGACCCCTCGGTCGGAGTAGTGTGCCACATCTTCACAGGCGAGCCGAACCGCATACTCGCGAGCAGTCTTTGACGGTGCTGATCGCCCCAGGCTGGGGCGCCATTGTCACGTGTGTCAACCTGCAGTCCCATTTCGGCAGGCGGGCAGGGCGGAGATGCCGGGAGCCTTTCTGTCGCGATAACAGAGGTTACGGCCTGAGTGCGGCGATCTTGTCCGAAAGGGAGAAGCTCTGCGCGATGCAGTCGTTCACCGCTACGCCCCGGTATGCGTTCCCGTGGAGGAAGAGAGCGGGGTGCTTGGAAAGCCGTTCATCGAGCATTTCGAGTCTCCGGTGATGACCCACGACGTACTGGGGAATCGCTTTTTCCCATCGGTAAGTCCAGACGAGTTCGGGGTCGGCCTTGATTCCCAGGATTTCAGAGAGTTCGGAGCGCACGGTATCGATGAGTCTATCGTCACCGAGAAGAGCGATTTCGGGGGCCCTGGCGCCACCCACGATGGTCCTGAGCAGTACATGGCCCTCGGGCGCCCTGTTGGGGTAGACACTCGAGTCGAAGAGCGTCCCCAATATCTTCCGTTTCTCCCTCCCGGGTACGAGAAACCCGAAGAGGTTTGTGTCGCAGGGGAGCTTCTCCTTCCTGTAGCCGAGCGCGACGACCGAAACGGGAGGATAGGGAATATCAGCGAGAAGACGGGATATCTCGCTGTCGATACCCTGAAGCAGTCTTGCGGAGTCGTGGGCAGGACAAGCGAGGACTGCGCAGTCGCACTCGTATCGTGAGCCGTCCTCGCACTCGACGGAGTATCTGCCGCCGCTCATGTCTATGCCCCTGGCGCGTTTGCCGGTCTCTATCCGGTCACCGAGCACTCCTCTCAATGCCTCGACGAGGCTATACATGCCGTCCCGGTACGACATGAGTGTCCCTCCGGGGCCTGCCTCGGTCTTCTTGCCTGTCCTTTTGGCTTCTTTACCGAGGGCCATGAATCCCCTGATGAGGCCCCCGTACTCTCTCTCGAGTTCATATACTTTAGCGAAGCAGCTCCTGATGCTCATCTTCGCCGGGTCGCCGGCGTACACCCCCGATGCCATAGGGTCAAGGAGTTTTTCGAAGAATTCCTTTCCCACCCTTCTCACTGCGAAGGATTCCATGGACTCGTCCTCGACGTCGGCTTTCGGAATGAAGAACTCGGCGAGCATCCGTAACCTGCCGCCGAGGCTCAGGAAGTCGGATGTGAGAAAGGCGACGGGAGACTCAGGGATGATCTTGAGTCCGCCGTTCAGGCAGATGGCGCGCTTCCGCGCGGCGTCGTTGCTTCTCATGGGGGTGAGCTTAATCTGCGAGGAGAGCTGAAGCGTCGAAGGCTTGTTGTCGAGAAACCCGTTCACTCCGGCTTCGCAGAGAAACCCCTGTACCCTGTCCGTCCAGATCTTGCCCCCCGGCCGTTCTTCCGCCTCAAGGACAACGATTTCCATTGCCGGGCTTTTATCCTTCAGTGCCAGAGCGAGGGAAAGGCCGGAAATGCCTCCGCCTATAATGATGGTCTTCATCGCCATTTCAGGTTGTGTGTCTCCTTTAGGATTATGTCGGCAAGTGCCTCGATGAAACGGGGAGAGGTGTTGAGAGACCGGATTCTCCTCAGGTCTATACCGAGGTCCCGTGCCATGTCCCTGTAAAGCAGGTCGATCTCGTAGAGGGTTTCGATGTGGTCCGACACGAAGCTAATCGGCACGACGAGGAGGTTCCTGATGCCCTGCTTCGACAGGTCCCGGAGCATGTGCTCGGTCGAGGGTTCGAGCCATTTCACAGGTCCTGTCTTCGACTGGTACGAGAGGCGCCACTGGATGTCGATCCTCTTCAGTATTTCGGAGATGGTGCCTTCGATCTCTTTGACGTAAGGGTCACCCTCATCGATGAACTTCTGCGGCAGGCTGTGGGCGCTGAAGAGAACGACGGGTCTCTCCGAAAAACCGGCCATGCCCTCCTCTATCAGCTCCACGAGAGCCTCCACGTAGAGAGGGTGATCGTACCAGGACGTGACGGAGTGGTGTTGTATGGGATAACGCGTCACCACCTCTTCAAACTTTCTGACCGATGAGCCCGTCGTGGCAATGGAATAGTGAGGATAGAGACTCACGCAGAGTATCCGTCTCACTCCATCCCGGTACATGCGCGCCACCGTGTCCTCGATAAGCGGATGCCAGTAGCGCATACCCACATAGATGTGGAGCGGTTTCACGTCGGCAGAGGGAGGTTCCTCTTCGCCCGCGTGCCCCTTTCTCTTTGACGTAAGGAGGGCCTCGATCGCCTCTGCCTGCGCCGTAGTGATATCGAGGAGCGGTGACTTTCCGCCTATTTTCCCATAGGTGTCCATTGTCTTTCTGCTTCTCAGTGTCGAAATGAGGAAGGCGAGGGGGCCTTGGAGGAAGGCCGGGCCGAGCCTGATGATGTCTCTGTCGGAGAAGAGATTGTAGAGAAACGGCCTGACCGCGCTGAGCGAATCGGGACCGCCCAGGTTCAGCAGAAGTATGCCCGTCATGCCTCGTCTCCCCAGCGCGGAGACAGTTGGTGCTCTATTCCGACGCAGTCGAGCACCTTTCCGACGACGAAGTTTACTATGTCGTCAATGTGCTCCGGACGGCTGTAGAATCCCGGGATAGGAGGGGCGATCTTCACGCCTAATCGGGCGAGTCTGAGCATGTTCTCGAGGTGTATGGCGCTGAAAGGCATCTCGCGTGGAGACAGGAGGAGATGCCGGCCCTCCTTGATGGTGACATCAGCAGCCCTTTCGATCAAGTTGCCCGCATATCCCGATGCAATCGCCGCGAGTGTCTTCATCGAGCACGGGACTACCAGCATGCCGTCGGTTCTGAAAGACCCGCTCGAGATCGGGGCCCAGAGATCGTTTTCGTCGTGACAGAACAGACTCTCGGTCCGGTACTGCTCCCTGAGCAATCGCTCGGCGTCGACGTTCAAGTCAAGCCCGGTCTCGTGACGCAGCACGGGAAGGGCGTTGGAAGAGACGACGAGATGCACTTCCGCATGCCTGAGGAGTTCGGCAAGGAGGGTCACGCCGTAGACGGTTCCACTCGCGCCGGTCATGGCAAGCACGTATCGTTTCATGGCAGATATTATAATCGAAAATAGCCGCTCGTCGTGCCGAGCCTGGAGATAGGATCCGCGTTTCCTTGCATGTTGTCCCGTGGATGGGGTAATGTGAAGCATGAATTCGAAACGGATCATCGATTCCTTCAAGCGTAGGAAGGTGCTGATACTGGGGGATCTCATCCTCGACCGGTACCTCTTTGGGAAGGTGAGCAGGATATCCCCTGAAGCCCCGGTGCCCGTAGTCGAAGTGGTAGAGGAGTCTTTTCTGCTCGGAGGAGCTGCGAACGTCGCGCACAATATCGTGGCCCTCGGGGGTAGTGCCACGGTGGCAGGAGTGATCGGCAGGGACAGGGCAGGTGAAGTGCTGCGGGGACTACTCGGGCAGCAGGGGATAGGCGTGGAGGGAGTAATCGAGGACAAGCGCCACACCACGGTCAAAACGAGGCTCATCGCTCATCACCAGCAGGTGGTGCGATTCGACCGTGAGGACAGGACAAAGCTTGAGGGTAGAAGCCTGTCGGGTTTCGTTGCATTTCTCGAAGAGGCCATTCCCGCGCATGATGCGGTTATCATATCGGATTACAAGAAGGGGGTGATCACTTCCTCTCTCATGAAGTCCCTTGTCCGCCTTGCGGGGGCTCTCGGCCGGTTTGTCGCAGTCGATCCGAAGGTGGGGCATTTTCATCTCTACAGGAACGTTTCACTCTTGACGCCGAACATTGCAGAGGCGTCCGAGGGATCCGGCGTCGAGATCAAAGACGAAAGGAGTCTGCTCAGGGCCGGCAAAAGGCTCATACAGAGACTCGCCTGTGACTCCGTGCTCATAACGCGCGGGGAAGAGGGCATGAGCCTCTTTATGCGCGGCGGTGGATCCAGGGATATGAATATAGTCCACATCTCTACGACGGCGAAGAAAGTCTTCGATGTGACTGGTGCGGGCGACACGGTTATCGCGACGCTCACTCTCGCCCACGCCGCCGGTGCCTCTCTTGAGGATGCTGCGGTTATCGCAAACCATGCTGCGGGTATTGTGGTCGGCGAGGTCGGGACGGCCGTGGTGTCGCCCGAGAAGCTTCTCATCTCTCTCAAGCCTTAGCCCGGATCATTCATACGTTTTGGATCAGCATCAGGGCGGAGGCGGCTCAGGTCCTTTCCGAAGCGGAACACCGGCACCGGACTCACTGACCGGGGACACCATCCCTCGGAGGTATGGTCACGCTGCTTCTGACAGGCGGACGGGTGCCGCGTATATCGATTATGCGTATCGTGGGGTTGCTGAAGGCGAATGTCATGCATTCGGGCTTTATCTCAATGTAGGGCAAGGAAAACAGTTCCCGGTATTTTGCCGCCGCAGCATATATCTCGGGAGGCTGCCCTGCCAGTCCTGCACCGAACTCATACCTTTCATACATCAGGCTGCTCGACACGACGTGGGTGACCCCAGACGCTCTTTCCCTGTCAAGATCGAGCTTCCAGAGCTTGCCTATGTCCTGCCTGCTTGCGGAACTGTAAACCTCAAACCTCGCCTCCGCTCCAGAGAGTTTTACCCACTCTTCGGCCTGAGCACGCGTGTCCCGCGTGAGGCAGTTGACGAGAGCAAACGTTCGGGGCAGCGGGAGAGTCGCCACACTGAGCATGACGGCGACGACGGCAGCCCGTCCTGCGAAGCGAGGGGCGCTTGAATACAGATTCCCCAGCAGAAGGTAGGAGAAGAAAATGAACAGGGGTGCCACCGGCAGCATATACCGCATATAGTCTGGAAAAGGTTTCAGGGGAGATGCCTCCGGAACGAGATAAAAGATGCCTGTATACAACGCGAGAATCTTCAGCCTCCAATCTATCTTCGTCCATCTGATGAGCGTGTGAAAGTAGCCAAGCAAGCCCGCTATCGCCACTACGACGGTAAGCCCCGGCACAAGACTGTACACGAAGTGAAATCCGAAGAAGAACTGCCAGGGATAGACCCGCACATCGTGCCCTTTGAGCGCGTGCCTGAACTCGAAGGCAAAGTCCCCCTTGAACTTGTGAAGATGTGACAGCAGTGAATGATTCACAAGGAGGAAGACGCCAAGGGCGATGCCGAGCACAAGAAGGATCTGCCGCCGGTATGCCTTCACGTCGAGCGTACCACGGAGCACCAACGGTACGGCGGCGAAGAGGAGCACCAGTACGCCCCCCTTATAGTGGGACGATAAGGCGAGGCCTGTCGATACCCCGAGGAGCAAGGCCAAGCGCTTGTTCCGGATGTCCCCGGCAAGAACGCTATTGACGAGCAAGAGGAGCAGAAAGAGTGAGAGGAGAAGGAAGAAAGTGAGGAGCACATCCTCCTTGAGGTAATGCGCGTGCACTACCATGATCGGCGAGGTCCCGACGGTGAACGCAGCAAGGAGTGCGAGCCACGCTCTCATCGCAGTCCTGAACAGCACGAAACAAAGGAGGACTGTGGCTGCCGCCATGACGCCGTTGACCGAACGTCCTAACTGCACCACCTCCTGGGGTTCCGTCAGAGCCAGAAAGTGGTTGATGAACTTCGATGTCTGAGTCATGAGGAGAGGATGTTTGAAGTACACCTCGTCGGTGCTGATCAGCTGCACTTTGTTGATTTCGTCAAAGTGGTAGCGAAGGGGGAAATCGTTATTCGCCAGGTTCAGTGTCAGAGACATGAGTACGACGATGCCGATTGACAGGTACCATCCCCATCGCGCAATGGCCGCTGCAGGTGGCGGTAAGAGAAACCTGTTCATCGCCCCTTCTTC
>JBLMXV010000169.1:0-35145 GCA_050257935.1 Chloroflexota bacterium | reverse complement strand
GACCACCAATTGAGGATCATCTCAGACGCCTTTTCCAAGAGCATGGCCGAGGGGATCTTGTCCGACTTTCTTGCATTTGCCTTTGGGTGGACGGGCAACAGGTTCCACAGGTCGTTGTTTGGCCAGTAGGCAAACGCGAAGCAGTGGTCGATTGCGTACTTCTGAGAAAGAGCACTACCCGTCCATACACAATAGACCCTTTTCCCCTTATCGGTAAGTCTGTCAACGACCCGTCTGATCTCGGCGGTGTTTCTTTCGGCATCCAACCAGGAGAGCGACTGAACATACTCGTCCAAGGGTCTTGTTCTCGCCTCGTTGCTGTCATACCTAGCCATCAAAGCGCACCACTCCCTGACTATTGCAGGCTCTATCCAACAGGCATAACGCGACATCGCATCCCAAATCGATCTGGGAATAAGTTCTCACCATGATATTCAGAAGGAGTCGTGAAGTGTGGGCACCCTTCAAGCATGGGGGAAAGAGTCGGGGCCTTTCTGTACGATTTACGTGCATCTCGACCAGCCTTCTATCCGTGAGGAGAGAGGCCCATTCTACACTGGCGCTTGGCGTGATTTACTGACGGTTCACTGACGTTTTCGGAAGAATGGCTTGGCTTGGTCAGAAGTACTTGAACTACCGACATAAATACACAGAAAAAGACCTAAACGTACGAGCTCTAAGCCATTGATAACTAAGATAATTATGGCGGGAGCGTGTGGGAATCGAACCCACCCTGCCGGATTGTGGCCGGCAACACTGGATTTGAAGTCCAGGCGAGACACCAGACCCCGATACACTCCCAACGGTTGATTTTACTTGACTCTCGCTGTCATCTGCAAGTCACCTCTCCAGGGAGCGCCGTGCTTCTTTGAATCGATATTGGGTGGCCTGCTGACCGAGGACATTCCCGGCAAACCATGCTTGGACTTCTCAGAGACATAGAACTCCCCTAGAAGGAGAAGCCGACAAGTCCCCGTTTTCCAGCATCCGAGATTTTTCACATCTTCTTCTGATAACTTGCGGGCGGACCAGAATCGGAAATATGAAGATTTATTTCGGTATATCGGAGGCAACTGAAATGGCTCTTTCCTGCGGTCGACGACGTTGCTCCTGCAAATAATCTCCTGTTGTGTTAGGTCAAAAGACCGGCGTCGGCACCGTTCCCCATCCTGTGTCTTTCGGCAGATCGTTAAGTCCAAGAATCCTTAACCCGTGGATGTCGACATCCATCATGAATTCAGGCACCCTCACGGCATTAATACAAAGCGCGTCATAGGGCTTATCGGTTAGCACACCCTCGACCCTCAGGAAGACAAGCCTTCTCATTACGCCCGCACCCATGTCATGCGGGGCATGACCGTCGATCCCGTGCATCACGTGGTGCCCCTCCGTGAGATGCCTAAAGGGATGAAATATCCAGTCGATTATCATGCTGAACGCGTGATGCTGTTTATAGAGTCGCCAGTCTCCCCCGGTGTCTGCAATGAGACCCTGCATGATATAGTTGGACGGCAGAAAATAGACGAGATAGTGTTTGTCATTTCTCAGTCTCGATTTCACTTCCTGCATGGTGAGGATGTCGGGCATCCGGTGTTCCATCTTCATGAGATCGTCAGGGATGATGGCCAGGGCAGTCACATTTGAATCTGCCCAAAGGGGAAGATGTTTTACGGTGTAGTCCCTTAGGAAGAACGCGCCGCCGACAGTAACAGCTACGATCAGCGCAAACAGGGCAAATATACCGGTTGCTCCGACAGGCATTACGATCTTCTCAAGCTGTCTCGGCAGAAACATGCCGGTCTTTTCCATATATACCCTGTAGGTTTCCGGATACTGCTTGAGCATTCTTCTTTCCTCGTCCTTCGAGAGAATGTAGTAAAGCAGTACCATGACAAGCCAGAGAACGGGGACGAGGAACCTCGGCCAGAGTATTGAAAGGCCGATGCCGGCGATGCCGAGACCGACATATTGCGGATGCCTGATAACAGAGTAAAGACCTCTCAAGGCAGTTCCCTTCCTTAGAAACTTGTTGATGTACACCTGAATGGCACAGGCCAAAAAAACCGCCAAACCGAGAACAAAGAGAACCGATCCCATTATGCGAATGACCTTCAGAAAGTCGTCAGGTGGCACGACCATGTGTGGCAGGAAGAATGAGCTGAGCCATTTTGTCGAGGGGTATTTCGCTAATGCCAGGAGGAAGGGGTTGAAAACTGCGTAAAAGAACCCTGCAAAAGGGCTGATCATAATCATGATTTCAAGCCCTATGATGAAGTACAGCACTATCGCGCTGTTGCCAAGAATCTTGGCCTTATTCATAAACCTCCTCCCTTGGATGCGCCCGGGACAGTCTTTCAACTGGAGACTAACCTGCCGCATGTCGAGCGTTGGAACCTAATCCACGTGTAGCACAACGGCAAAACAGTTGAACAGTGCCCAGACCGTGTCTCCTGTCACGAGGTTCAGGCGCCGGCTGCTTTCCGTCGTGACTATGGAGCATAGTCTTGTCCCGTCTGAAATGAGCACAATGTACTCCGTGTTTACCTTGCCCCTGTTGATCCCCTCGACGACCCCCTTGAATCTGTTCTCCGCAGTGCATTGAGGCTCTTGATCACCCTTCTCCAGGATGACCCAGGGGGCTTTCACCTCCGCGGCAATCAACTTTCCCACCCTCAGGCCAAGCCGCTCCACGCTGTCGTTCGTTATCACAGTGGTTACCTGATGACCTTCAACAGTCGACAGCACTACCAGCGTCTGTATGTCGGCATGCCGCATTAATTGAACCTTGCCGAAAAAGGAGTTCCGCGCGCTCGTCCGTCGGGAGGACTCCTTTTCGATGAAATGTCGTGTCACCTCCCTGATCTCCGCCTCGGAGAAGGAGACATACGAAGAGGTCAAGCTGGGCGTCGAATGACCCAACAACATCTGCACCGCCGGTAGGGGCATGTTGTTCCGCGCTAACTCAGCGGCACGCGACTTGCGGATCATCTCGGGCCCTCCTAACCGCTCGGGAAAGCCACATGCTCGTGTGCGCTCGTAGAATTTCAGCCTGACAAAACCTGGGTCCACTGCCAGGGTCCCCTTTAGCGACCCCCTGAACGGCGCGTCAGCAAGCACGGAACGGATCTCGGAGCACAACGTCTGGGATATTGGAACCTCGCGCCCATGCTGTTTGTCCTCGGCGCTGTCCGCGGTGCGATATCGGATGCAGTGGCGCTTACTATCTATGTCGCGGAGCGGGTCAAGTGACAACACCTCATTCAACTTGGCTCCTGTGTACCGGATAAGCAGGAAAATCAGCAAGATGCGCTTCCGAGAGAGGCGGACGTCCCAGCGCGGACTCCCTTCAGCCCATTCCCGGAATGACTCCTCCAGCTTTCTCAGTTCGCCCGAGTCCAAAGATCGAGCATCATCCAATGGCCCCACAGTGCTCTCGTGCTTCATATCCCTTGCCTCGAATGCATGTTCTTGGAATGCAGACTGCTGCTCACTGGCGAGCAGGCTTTCCCCGTATTTGTGCATAGATTTGGCGTCTAAAGCAACGCAAGACCTTCCGTCCTTGACATTGGCTCAAGCTACTGATATATTAACACTATCACGCAAATAAATATAGTCGTGTTGGTATTGCCGTATACTGCCGTGCGCAGAAAAGGTCTGTAGAGGCGGGAGTTTGTGAATGCCAGCGCTTTGTTGCCTTACGAGACAAACGTGTGATCATTGTCCGTGTGCTTGAGGCCCTCAGGGTCTCATAACAGGTCGCAAGGAGGACACATGCTCGATTTCCTGACCTATGCCTTCCCGGTCTCCGGAGTGACGACGAACATCCTTATCCCCCCTCTCGTGGCGATGGCGGTGTCCTTCTTCACCTCCATGGGTGGTGTCTCGGGCGCCTTTCTCCTGCTGCCCTTCCAGGTGAGCTACCTGAACTACACGAGCCCATCTGTCAGCGGCACAAACTTCATCTTCAATATCGTTGCCATCCCGAGCGGCGTGTACCGCTATCTCAAGGAAGGCCGCATGGCATGGCCCCTCACGTGGGTCGTGATCGCCGGCACGCTGCCGGGAGTCTTCATCGGCTACTGGTTGCGGATCAACTACCTGCCCGACCCCAGAACGTTCAAGCTCTTCGTCGGCTGCGTCCTCTTGTATATCGGCGTCAGACTCCTGTACGAATTCACGGGAAAAGCGCGTGCGAAGAGCCAGGCGAACAAGGCACTTGAAAAGAAGTTCAAAGAACTGGCCGACGAGATCAAGAAGCAGCAGAAATCGCGGGTGGCAGCGGGATTACCGCCTGAGGCGCTTGTGAAAACCGTCTCTGCGTCCCTGACGAGGATTGAGTACGAGTTCTGGGGCGAGCGGTTTTCCTACAGCACCGTCGGCATGTTCATTCTAGCCTTTGTCGTGGGGATCATCGGTGGGACATACGGTATCGGGGGAGGGGCAATAATTGCGCCCTTCTGCGTCGCCGTCTTTCACCTGCCGGTCTACACGATCGCCGGAGCTGCTCTTATGGGCACTTTCATCACTTCCATCGCCGGCGTGTTCTTCTACAGTGTCATCCCGGCGAAGACGGGCATGGCGACGAGCCCTGACTGGCTCCTGGGCTTCCTCTTCGGGATCGGCGGCACCGTCGGCATATACCTCGGCGCCCGCTGCCAGAAGTTCATACCTCAACGATATATAAAACTCGTCCTCGGATGCATAATCGTCTATCTCGCCTTCAGGTACGTCTCACAATACTTTTTGTAACGCCTACAGGGCAAATGCGAGCACGTTAAGTATAGGCGTTATAACGTGACCAGGTTATGATCGCAACCTTTATTCGGTCCTGACTGTTGGTACAGGCAGGCGCAAGACCATGCCTTCACCGAGGGCGATATTGTCGATATGCCCCGAGGCCTTGCTCGCCCTTGAAACATGGTGGATGTGGATAGCGTTCTGTGCGTCCAATCCCTCCATGAACGTAGGCTTGGAAGAGGGCAAGAACACCCCAGCGTGATGCTCAGCATAGAAGCCGATGATGTCCACGGGCTCGTTCCTCGTAACGAACGGCTGCTTCGACTTGGCGAAGAGTTCTCTCGTGATCGGCTTTCCCTCTGTCCGGTCCACGTTGATGTGCCACTTGATCTCGACAGGCGTGCCCGAGAGCAGGAACGGGAAAGGCTTGGTCACATCGATCCCTGCCTCGTGAGCCTGCGCCTTGACGAACTGCTGCAGGTCCACGTAGCCCTTTACCGTCGAGGGCACCGGCACGTTCTGCCACCTGGACTGTTCCGTCCAGACGAGGAAGAACGCTCCGTGCTCAAAAGTGTTGTCCATCACAAAGTCGGAGCCGCGGACCTTGGTGATATAGGGTTTTGAGTCAAAGATGGTGATCTCTCCGTCAAGGCCGTCTACCGGTCCCACGGCAAACAACCCAGACCGATTAGCAAGCAATTCCAACGAGATGACACTGGCCGCCTTGCCCGTCTTGAAGATGTCCCTCTGTGCTCCGATATACTCGATCAGGCCCTCTTTGATCGAACTGAGTGCAGAGGCCGCAGCTGCTACGACTGCGATACATAGGACCAACAGCGACATCCTCTTTAGAGCAAAGGCCTTGTCTTTCAATTTCCCGAGCGAAGCCATCAGTTCATATTTCATCACTTCCCTCCTGGCTTGTGAATTCGCGGTCGACCACCTTCTGGGCATTTCCGTGAGACTTTTTCGAAGGGCACCAGCTCACCGTGATGACCTCCGTCGGCGTCAGTTTGATGAGCAGCACGATACCTAAAAGTAACAGCACGCGGTCGTCAAGATATCCGAGGACCGGGATGAAGTTCGGGGATAAGCCTGATCCGTTGCGCTGTTTGCTGCAATGTAGCGAGCGCGATCATGGGCACGGCAGCACCATCCGCTCCATCCATTTCCGAATGATGACACGTATCGCGGCGATCTGTCATCATCGTTGTATCATTATCTGACGAGTGGCGAAGACTCGACCGTTGTTAGCCGCAGGATTTCCTCAATAATTGTTTCCTTTAGTTTGGCCCCCAATCCCGCCATGAGGCCCAACCCTCCTTGTCAATCGACCAGTGTCTCCTCACGGCCTTGTCCACAAAATCCTCTACAATTCCCAATACCCTCTTGGAATCTCTCACTTCGCTTTGGTCTACAATAGTCACCGGCTCGTGCTGTTTTTTCCGCGGATAATTGCCTTTGGGTCCAACCTCCCAATCGAAGTAGTCGATCTTGACCATACCCAACAGTGTCAATCTGAATACCAATCACGCACCTCGCTCCAATAGAGGATTCTCAGAACCGGTGTTTGTATTTCCTGCACTGAACTCCCTGTCACAAAACTTGAAATATGGATGTCAGAATAGGAGGGACTTCGTGATGGTTCGTGGTCGCGTCAAAGCGCCTGGGAAGAGTGCCTCATGACACTGGCACCGGGTGTAGCAAAATTGCAGCAGAATGCTGCTCAACAGGGGGGAAATGACAGACTAAAGGGGACTATGCAGAATACTTCTTCTGATATTTCAAAAAGATGCTTATTGCCCAAGCCGGGAGCCGTTTGTTACTGTTTAGGATGTGAAGTCCAGGAGAGACACCAGACCCCACACTCCCAGCGTTTCATACTACTCGATTCTTGCGGGTACCCGCAACTTTTCGGCCTCTTCATTAGTGTGCTCACAAGACATCCATGTATTGCCGCCGACGTTCCTCTCCGCAGAGGAATTTGGGTATGATAAGGTTATGCCGCGGTCTCGCGAACATGGTGCCATGAAACGCTTCCTGCTGCTGTGCACATGCGCCCTCGTTTCTCTCTGTCTGCTCCCGCTCACAGGCCACGCTGCCGTTGTGGTCGATGACGAGGTGGCGGTCAAAGGTGAGCCGCTGACCCTCGTTGCGCAGACGAAAGGGAGGTTCTTCGGTTCAGGAGGCGAACTCGTGGAATTCCTCATGGACGGCGTGTCACTTGGTAAGACGCTGTCGGGAGGCGACGGGTTTGCTTACAGGGAGTTCACGCCAACCAAGGCCGGCATGCACAGCATCACCGTCATATCGAAGAATGAGAGCGGTCATGGGTCCCTGCTGGTCCTGAAAAAAGGTGCCAGGCTCGTGCTCGTGGACGGTGAAGGCGCAGTCATGGAGGGACGGCTCATGAGTGTCTCCAGAGAGGGGAGCCAGGAGGCCCTCAGGGCCATCGTGAAGAGATACCCCATCGTATTTGTCGCAACGGGGCTCGGGAGGCACGACCTCAAGGAATGGCTGAGGGACCACGGGTTCATCGACGCCCCTGTCGTTGACTGGGATGATGGCAGGGTGTTGTCCGACCTCACCGGCAAGGGTTTCAAAATCAGGGCGGTCATCGGTGCGGCAGAGGTGGTCAGACAGGCAAAGGGTCACGCCCAGCTTCTCCTGAGCTTCGAGGAGGGCGAGGGGGTTCGAGAAGTGACAAGCTGGAAGGAAATCATCAAGAAGTTGAAATGAGGTCACGTAACAATGCGCGCCCAGGAAGCCATTTCCCTGTCCGAGATGACCGCGTATCCTGATGCGGAAACAGAGATGATCCCGATCGCCGTCTTCCCGGGGAATAGGCCCCCTGCTGACTCGCAGGCCTTCTGAACGTCGTCACCCGAGACGAGGCGATCATACGCTGCCCTTGCCAGCATCCTTCTCACGATCTCTTCTCCTATTCCCGTGCATGCAACCGCCCCGGCTGGCCCTGCGTAAAACCCGCATCCGATCATCGGCGTATCGCCCACCCTTCCGCACATCATCGGCGAAGCGCCTCCCGTAGAGGCGGCGACGGCGAAGACCCCCTGCTCGTCCAGTGCCACAGCCCCCACAGTATCGAAGGTGAAAACCTCGTCGGGTTCGACCTCCTCGAAGTTCCACAGGGACTTGAGGTCCAAGCCGCTCCATAAGGGGTTATCCTCGCCGAGTCTTCCGGAACTGATCAGTTTCCTGAGCTTCTCGAATCGCTCCACCACACGAACGGGCACCGGCCCGAGTTCCTGGAGGCCGCGCATCCTTGCATACAGAGTCGCTCCCCGCCCTGTGAGGGCCACATGGGGAGTATCGAGGACCTCCCGTGCCGCCAGAACGGGGTTTTTCACTTCCTCTATCGCTATCACCGCACCGACTCTGCCCCACGAGTCCATGACAGCCGCGTCCATCTGCCTGGTCCTGCCGTCAAGACGAAGCACGGACCCGGATCCTGCATTGAACCTGCCATCGTCCTCGAGAATGCGAACCGCCTCGATGACCGCATCGAGCGCCCCTCTCCCCGACTCAAGGAGGCCAAGCCCCTCGCTGCATGCCTTCTCACAACCGTCACTGAATTCTCCGGGGGACCCAACGCCTCCGTGGACGACGATGCCGTAGCGCGCCACCATGTTCACCCGTTCAACGATATTCCGAGTCCGTCGACACGTCTCGTCCAGCTGTCATTCCGGCATCGCCCGGAATCCTTCCAAAAAAAGAAGCCCCGACGCCTTCAGGAATCACCCCTCCACGCGCACTACCTTCTCGGGAGGCAGGCTCCTCACGAGGCTCGACACGGCAGAATCCAGATGTGCCTCGTCAAGGCTTTCGAAGGTGACCATAACGCTGTAATCCTTGCCTCCCATCACAGGGTAGGAACCGATCTTCACATCCCCGTGCGTCTTCACGATCTCGTTCAGGGTGCGGGCGATCTCTGACTCGTACTCGTCGTTGAGGTACACCTTCTTGAGTATCAGCGGCGCGTCACCGAAGGACTTCACAATTGCGATGAACTTCTTCACGAGCAGCTCGGGAATACCTGGAAGTATGTACACGTTCCGGTATCGTATCGCGGGCAGGTTAGGGGAACCGTCACTCACCAGATCCGCACCCTCCGGAACTTCAGCCATCCTCAACCTCTCCGGAGTAAGCTCCTTGTACATCCTCAGGAGCATCAGGCTCAACTGCTCGTCGATCACCGGCCTCACACCGAACCCCGCCGAGATGCCTGCGATAGTGACATCGTCGTGTGTCGGACCGATCCCTCCGGAGGTGAACACAAGGTCGAACTTTTCGGCAAAGCTCCTCACCGTCCGGGCAATCTCCTCGGTCTCATCTGGGATCACCACAATCCTGCGCACCTCAACGCCTCGCGCTCTCAGTTCCCTCGCCATGAAGAAGGAGTTACCGTCCTGCACCTTCCCCGATAGTATCTCATCGCCGATGACGACTATCCCCGCAGTCTTTCTCTTCATGCAATCCCCCGGTTCTGACTTAATCGGTTTATCTCGATCTTCCCATTACTGTCACACCCCCTCACACATACAGCCGGACTACCTCGACCTCTTTCCCGATCCCTCCGGCGCTGTCTGCCCGCTTACACCGATGCGAGCAGCTCTGTCGCGTTCCTCCGGAGAATCCGGTCTTCAAGCTCCGCGCCGAACAGCAACCCCTTGAGAAGCGAGACGGACTCCCCCTGATCGGTCCATGGCGAATCGCTGCCGAAGAGGATATACCTGCCCGGGTGCCCGACGATGAGCCTCCTCACCGCATCGCCCGACAGAGACTCGAACGAACAGGAGATCTCCATGTATATCTCCCTTCCGGTGAGCTGCTCCTCGACTTCATCCCATAGTTCCCAGGCGCCGAGATGTGTCGTCACCAGTTTGAGCTGCGGGAAGCGCGCAAGGACCTTCAGTATGCGTGCAGGATCTGCGATCCTTTCCCGCGGAAAGCCGATGTCGAAACCGGTGTGTGCGACGACGATGAGGTTTTCCTCACAGGCCCTCTCATAGATCGGAAAGAGCCTCTCCTCATCCAGGGAGAACTCCTGGTAGTAGGGATGAAACTTGATGCCTTTGAAACCCTCCCCCTTGACCCGGGAGATCCTCTCGCGCTGCTGCGCGTCATCAGGATGAATAGAGGGAAAGGGGATAATCCGTTCGGACCGGATCTTCCTGCACCATGCAAAGATAGGATCGAACTGGCCGGGCTTCGTGGCTATAGTGCAGACGACGCTCGTTTCTATGCCGTTGCTGTCCATTGACCTGAGCAGCGACGAGACGGTCCCGCTATGAAATGCCTTGATGCCGCCCTGTTGTTCGAGAGCGTTGATCGCCCTCTCTGCGAGTTCGTCCGGGAAGGCATGGGCATGGAAATCTACGATACCGCTCATCTCGGGACGGTCACTTCTTCCTGAGCCTCCCTGCGGGCACAGGGGCATTGACGGGATAGATGGGGTTCGCAAGAGTCCACCAACCGGGGCGCGCCTCGCGGGAAAACTCGATGCGCGTGACGTACTTGATGTTCTTGTACCCGAGGCTGTAAGGAGCGACGACGCGGAGAGGGGCTCCGTGGTCGTGGGAAAGCGGCTTTCCTCCCATGTCGAGGGCGAGGACGCACTCCTTGTGCCGGTCGAGGAGGTCGCTCACGGGGAACGATTCCATGTAGTGCCCCTGCCCGGCAGGCTTGCCGACCGTCTCGCCGAGAGCGTGAAAGACCGCGAACTCCGCGGCCGTCTTGGGCTTCACTTTCTTCACGATCTCGTCGAAACGGAACCCGTCCCACTGCACGTCGCTCACCGACCAGCCCTCCACACAGTGGAGATCAGACGTCTGGGAATGCTGCTTCAGTGCCCTGAGTTCTGCGTAGGACAGCGTCACCGCCCTTTCGACAAGGCCGTCGAGGGTCAGCACGTAAGGCTCTTCGCCCTTCCCGCCGGTCCACCTGACCATGCCTGAAGACGGATGAAAACGGAAGGTGTCTTTCTCTACCGTCCTCACCGGGAAGTCTTCCTCCGTAAAGGCGCGCAGAACGGACGGAATCCCCAGCGCCGCAAGAAAAGCCGACAGGCACCGGAGGAATCGTCTCCGCGTGAGTTCGACATCTCTCATCTTACCCAGCCTTGGACGCGCTCACTTTCTATCCGGCGCAGTCCATGTCCTGAACCTGAGGTACAGGACAACCTTCCAGATTGCCTCGTCTCCAAGGACATCCCTGAAGGCAGGCATGGCGGTCTTCAGTTCCCTGCCACCGTCGGCGATCGCCCAGAAGAGGTAGGAATCGGTCGCAATCGGCATCCTCACAGAAGCGGCGAGCGGCGATGGCGGCGGGTCCAGGTCCTTCCCCTGAGGCCCGTCCCCTTGGCCCTTGTCACCGTGGCATGAGGCACACTTCTCTGCATAGATCTTGGCTCCTTCGGTGAGGACATCTTCATCCGCCTTCAGAGGGTTCCGGTGGTCGAGATATGTCGCCGGGACGCCATGGAGCTGGACGTAGCGGTGTCTCACCATGTCCTGCCTCATCATGGGGGTCTCCTGCCTCATGTAGCCCGGATATATCTGCGCGTCGGTAACGACGCCACAGAGCATTATTCCACAAAAGAGAAAGGCCCCGACGCGACTCATCGCGGTGTCCTCCTGTATCGCGGCACTCAGACAAGATAGAGAACGACCCAGAAGAGAAAGCCCAATGACGCGACGACCTTCTCTGGGGTCCTCAGTCTCCTGCTCTTCGCAATAGCATGCAGGCTCAGCGGCGAAGTGAGGAAACAGGCAGTGAAATACACCCACTTCGGCAGTTCCCTCTTCCTCGGTGGATCGGGGAAGAGGGAGCAGAACGGACACTCGACCTCGCCATGGAGCCGGTGGCCGCAGCGGGCGCAGCGGACAATGCCGAGGACTTCATCCATGTCGCGGTCGTGCTCCGTCATTGTCATTCCCCTCCCCTTCCGGGAGTTCCTTCGCCGGCCCCGATGTGCTCAGCACCACTCATACTGACCGGCCGCACTCGTTGGAGTTCCTGTGCACAATCCCCGAGCACCGGGTTCGCGGCATCCTCGCGTCCCGACTCCTTCCGGCAGAGTCTCCACTGAGTTTCGATATAGCGGGGATATTCCTCGGATTGAAACCCCGCCATGTGAAGCACCCGCGGCAGAAACCCAGCGGGAATGGGCATCTCGAGGATCCCTTCGCCGCCGAGAAACTGCTCGTACGCCTCCTGACTTTTCATGCCTTCGAGAATCTCGCACATGAGAGGTGCCTGCTTCAGAGCTCCCCGCTGGTAGTCATAATAGGGCCTCCTGTATGCCAGGTCCTCGAACCCCCCCTCTCTCCACACGACACACTCTCCGGCCTCGGGACTGGCGAAGCCGCGGCATCTCGCGAATTTTGTCCTCCTCTGCTCTGCGAAGAGAATGTCCTGCCGAGCCTCCGGATAGAGTGCGGAAAAGGGGACGAGCCGGCACTGCGCAGGTTTCTTCTCCGTCCCGTGGAGGCTGCAGAGACTGTCGCGGTTCAGGGCAGCGCACCTCAAGGCGTAGCGGTTACCTGCAATGAAGTCACCTATGATGAACCGTCCGCCGCATCTTACACCCAGTGTGTTCAGGAGATCTCTGTGCAATTCGTCAAGGGGCGTATACTTTCTGAACCCGATCGAGACCGGAAAGACGTCATAGCAGTTTCTTATCTCATCGATCGTAATCAGTGTCGCACCGCCGCAGCAGACTTCCGCGCACTCCCCGCGGCAGGCGAAGGCGCACACACGAGGTTTGGCATGATGCCCCACGGTGGCCGCGCTGCCCTCCCCCGCCTCAGTATGAGTTCCGCAGCACTTCTTGTACTTCATGCCGCTGCCGCAAGGGCATGCAGCGTTTCTCGGCACTTTCAAAGCCACTCCTTCACCTCTTCCCCGTCAATCGGTGACCTTGGAGTTTCAAAAAGCACGCCATGGGCTTGCCCGACTCGAACCCGTGCCAGAACAGGCTTCGGCCGCATCGAATGCATGGGGTTCACTTGTAGAACTCCATAATCCTCCTCAGGAGCGAGCTCTTGTCATACGGAGACACGACAGGCTCGGCCTCCTCCCGGGGATGCTCCTGCAACTGCCGGGTACCGGCTCCCCTCAGGTCCAGTTTCGAGATGACGTTCGGCACGTCGATGAACCTCGATATCTTGTTGAACTGCGTGATGCCGCCCCGGTTGCCTTCATGGTGCAGCGAAAGGCACAAGTGGCCTTGCGCCCTCGTGATTCCCACATAGAGGAGCCTCTGCTCCTCCTCTATCTCCTCCTCGTTGTCGAGGGAGAAGCTCACCGGCAGCACGCCGTCAGCCAGTCCTATGAGGTACACGCACTCCCACTCGAGCCCCTTGGCCGAATGGATCGTCGAGAGCGTCACGGGCTTTTCCTCTTCAGGCGTCTCGGGCTCGACCCGCCAGACTCCGCGCTCCGGCGGCTCGATTGAGAAGTCCTCCAGAAGTTCAGACAGGGTGTCGTATCGCATCGAAATCTGCCTCAGGGCATCGAGGTCATTGAGCCTCAGGTGCCAGTCGTCAAAGCGTTCCCGCACCATCGGCTGGTAGTACTCCAAGACCTGGTCGAACTTCTCCCCCACACCCACCTTTTCGTCGTACGAGAACCGCAGGACCCACTGGAGCCTTCTCAGCCCCTCGGAATATGCAGACCCTTTTGAATGGCGCGGCAGGACCTGTTCCACGACCTCCTCGAATGAGGCTGCAGAGAGGACCTCGTCGGTGATCCGGCCGCTGATCTTCGGGCCTATCCCGTCGATGAGCATCAGTATCCTGCTCCACCCGAGTTCGTCCTTGGGGTTCGCAAGCACTTTCAGGTGGGCCATCAGGTCCTTTACATGGGCTGTTTCGTAAAACTTCAGACCGCCGAAGGTCTCATAGGGAATGTTCCTGCGACTGAGTTCCCCCTGAAGGGGGATCGAGAGGTAGAGCGAGCGAAACAGGACAGCCTGGTGGCCCAGGGGTATACCCTCGTCGTTAGCCTGCTTGATCCTGCCTGCCACCCAGTCCGCTTCCTCGTATGCATCCTTGAAAAAATAAAAGAGGGGCTTCTCGCCCGTCTTCTTGCCCGCGGACACGAGACACTTGGAGTATTTGTATTTCATGTTCTCGAGCACCGCATTCGCCACATCGAGGACCGCCTGGCTGCTGCGGTAGTTCTCCTCGAGCTTAATGATCCTGCATTCCGGGAAGCGCCTGGGGAAGTTCATGATGTTCTCGTGTGATGCGCCCCGGAAACCGTAGATGCTCTGCGCGTCGTCGCCGACGACCATGACGTTCCTGTGGTGCTCCGCGAGCAGAGCGGTGATGTCTCCCTGGAGCTTGTTGGTGTCCTGGTACTCGTCCACCATGATATACCGGTATCTCTCCGAGAGACGGTCCCTGACCTCGCTGTTGTCGAGGAGCAGCTTCAGATAGACGAGGAGGTCATCGTAGTCGAGATAGTTCTTGGTGATCTTGTACTCGGTATACTCTCTTCTCAGTGCGTCGATATCCGCTGCATACTCGAGGAAATGGGGGTATTCCTTCTTGAGCACCTCCACGAGCGACGCGTTCTTATTGATCGACATGCTGATGATCGTGCGGAGGGTATCCTTCTTCGGGAACCTCTTTTCGCGGTTGTAGAAGCCGAGCTTAGTGCCACAGCGGTGGATCGCCTCTTCGGCATCTCCCTCATCGAGCACGGAGAAGGACTCGCCGAAACCCAGGTGGCGCGCGTGCCGGTGCAGCTGCCTGTACGCGAAGGAATGAAACGTACCACCCTCGACGTTCCTGCACCGCGGATCGTGGCGCGAGGCGCGGGAGAGCATCTCACGAGCTGCCCTTCTCGTGAAAGTGAGGAGGAGGATGGCGTGGGGACTCACATCGCTCTGGACAAGGTGCAGGACGCGGTACTCGATGACCCGCGTCTTGCCGGAACCTGCGCCGGCTATCACCAGGAGCGGGCCGTCGATGGAGGTCACCGCCGCATACTGGGAGGGGTTGAGCTTCTTCCTCGGGTCAATCATCATACTCGGCGGTGATCCTCACGACGCTGCTGCCCGGCAGGGAGGTTTCCACACCGAGCGTGGCAGTGCCGTCACCGTTGTCCTTTATCCGGCTGATCGTCGCGGGCTGCTCCGATCGGGGCCCCGCCGGAGGGATAGACACTGCACCGATCCGGTAATGGTCAGCGGTGCTCAGCGGCACGGTCAAGGGAATCCTTTTCGCTTCCAGGCCTACGGGAGTAAGATTCGTCACCTCCACTTCAGACCTCGATTCAAAGCCGTCATTCCCTGCGACGGTCCTTACATCGAGGCCATAGGGCTGAAGCACATCCACAATGACATTGGGTCCCGAGACCCTGACGATTAGATAATGAAAGAAGCCGCCCCTCGGGACTGACTGGTGCAGCGGCGCCCCGCTTCCTCCCGAGATGATATAGCGCACGCCGTCACGCGTGGTGTCGCTGAAGAGATGCTCGTCTCCGGCGAATACGTACCTCACACGGTAACGGACGAACAACCCCTGAAGCACCTCCCTGTTCTCGACATCCCACCGAGGCTTCGCATTCACCGTTGCCAGGTCCATCGCCGGATACATGGGCCGATGCATGAACACGAAAATATGCCCGGCGTCACGGTTCGCCTCGAGATCCGCCTCGAGCCACATCAGTTGTCCTCCTGCTATCTTCCCTTCGCTCCCCCGTTCCTCCGTGTTGAGTATAATGAAGTGCGATGCGCCGACATCAAAAGAGCCGAAAAGGCCGCCTAACTTATCCCGCACGTAATGCTCCCGTTCCTGATGACCAGTCACGTCATGATTCCCGACGACACTGAACACCGGGATATCAAGGGACCCCACCACACTCATGAACTGATCGATCTGGTTCCTGAATCTCTGGAAAGAGCCTCCGTACCCGAAAACTGCGTCGCCCGTGCTCACTGCGAAATGCGGACCGATCATCCCGATCTCTCTGAGGATGCGGCGGAACACCGCGGGATAAGGCCTGTCCCTCCTGGCAGGCCGGAAATCGCCGAAGACCGCGAAAGTGAAGTCATCGCTTCGGGGCCGGATGAACAGCTCTCCGGCGAGAGGCGAGAGGGGCCTGTCGGTCACGGCTGATGAAGTCCCTGCCACAAGTGTGAGGACCACGAATGCAACGAACATGCATCGCAGCGCGGTACGGCGGCCCATAGGCAAGAGGTTCCTCCCCGGTTTCATTATACCATCCGATTTCTGACTTTGACTCGTTTTTCAGCGCTATTGTAGAATAAACAACCACGTTTGCATACCCGGAGGCACACCATGCGGTCACTGAGAACTGCCCTTTCCAATAGAGGCGGCTTCACCCTTGTCGAACTGCTTGTCGTGATGGTCATCATAGGGCTCCTCGCAGCCCTTGTAGCACCCAGGCTCTTCCCTAAGCTCGGCAAAGGCAAGCAGGCAGCGGCAAAGGCACAGATCGAACTACTCGGCCAAGCGCTCGATCAGTACCGGCTCGACACCAGTTTTTACCCCACCACCGAGCAGGGGCTGCAAGCCCTCCTCACCAATCCGGGAGCGGAGAAATGGGAGGGGCCCTACCTGAAGAAAGACGCGCTTCCCATCGACCCCTGGGGGAAACCCTACATCTACCAGAGTCCCGGCACGCACGGTGAATACGACCTTTACTCATACGGGAGAGACGGGAAGCCCGGCGGGGAAGGCGAGGACGCAGACGTCGCCAGCTGGGAGTAAGAGTCCCTGTGCTGTACCCTTCCCCGGCTGAATTCCGGGAACTCTGCCGCCACGGGAACCTCATACCGGTGTACAAGGAGGTTCTCGGTGACGCGGAGACGCCCGTGAGTTCCTTCCTGAGGCTAGGCAAGAAGCCATCGTTCCTCCTGGAAAGCGTAGAGGGAGGTGAGAAGTGGGCACGCTATTCCTTTCTCGGCGTCGACCCATCGCTCGTCATCAGCACACGGGGAAACGTAACAGAGATCCGGGATGCCCATGGCACCGCGACCTCGGAAGCCGAAGACCCTCTCACGATCGTCAAGGAGATCCTGTCGCGGTACAGGCCTGTGGCGGTAAAAGGCCTCCCGCGGTTCACCGGGGGGTTCGTCGGCTATGTCGGTTATGACGCGGTGAAGCGTTTCGAGCGGGTGCCCGACCTCGGGAAGCCAGGCTTCCCCGTACCCGACATCTTCCTGATGCTCACCGACACGATCCTTGTATTCGATAACCTCAGGCAGACGATCCGTATTGTTTCAAACGTACACATTGACGGCGCTGATCCCGATGAGGTGTATGCAGGCGCCGAGCGCAAGATCGATGCGCTCATCACTGCACTTCTCTCCGGGGAGCGAGAGACCTATCCAGTGGAAATATCGTCCCAGCAGTCCCTCACCACCGCGCCGTACGGAGACGAACGGTTCTCCTCGAACTTCGAGGTCAACCAGTTCCTCGAGGCGGTGGAGAAGGCGAAGGAGTACGTGGCCGCAGGAGATGTGGTTCAGGTCGTGCTTTCCCAGCGGTTTGAGAGGGAGGCTGATATCGACCCCTTCACCATATACCGGGCACTCAGGGTGATCAACCCATCTCCGTACATGTACTATCTCGAAACCGGGCAGGGAGTGCAACTTGTCGGATCGTCGCCGGAGATACTCGTGAGACTCGAGGGCGATGCGGTCACCGTCCGTCCCATCGCCGGGACCCGGAGGAGGGGCGAGAATGACGACGAGGACCTCTCCCTGGAGGAGGAGCTGAAGAAAGACCCGAAGGAGATCGCTGAACACATCATGCTCGTCGACCTCGGGAGGAATGACGTCGGGCGGGTCGCGGAGGTCGGTACCGTGCGCGTGACAGATCTCATGACCGTCGAGCGGTACAGTCATGTCATGCACCTCGTGTCCAACGTAGAGGGAAGACTGAGGGAAGGCCTCGACGCCTTCGACGTGTTCAGGGCGTGCTTCCCTGCAGGGACTGTCTCGGGGGCACCGAAGGTGAGGGCAATGGAGATCATTGAGGAGCTCGAACCGACACAGCGCGGCCCTTATGCGGGGTCCGTGGGATATTTCAGCTACACGGGCAACATGGACACGTGTATTGCTATCAGGACTCTCATCGTCCATGACGGCAAGGTCTATGTCCAGGCGGGAGCAGGCATCGTGGCAGACTCGGTCCCCGAGAAAGAGTACATGGAAACGGTGAATAAGGCCAAGGCCATGATGGAGGCGGTAGATTTCCTGCGGAGGGTGACCGCATGCTCCTGATGATAGATAACTACGACTCGTTTACTTACAACCTCGTGCAGTACCTCGGGGAGCTGGGCGAGCACGTCACCGTCTTCAGGAACGACAAGATCTCGATAAGCGATATCGGGCACATGAAGCCCGAGCGCATCGTGATATCCCCCGGCCCCTGTACACCCAGGGAGGCGGGCATATCCATCGACGTCATCCGGCACTTCGCCGGAAGGATCCCGATCCTCGGTGTCTGTCTCGGCCACCAGTCCATCGGGGCTGCATACGGCGGCGAGATCGTCAGGGCGCCGCACCTGATGCATGGCAAGACATCGCTCATACATCACGACGGGAAGACCGTCTTCAGGGGACTGCCGAACCCCTTTCAGGCAACGCGGTACCACTCACTCGTCATAAAGAGAGACTCTCTCCCGTCATGCCTCGACATCACGGCGTGGACGGAGGACGGCACGATCATGGGAGTAAGGCACAAGGAGTTCCTCCTCGAAGGCGTTCAGTTCCACCCCGAGTCGATTCTCACCAAGGCCGGGAAGGACCTCCTAAGAAACTTCCTCAAGCTGAGGTGACTTCCGGATGACACTGCGGGAAGCGATTCACCTCCTCGTCGAGCGTATAGACCTGAGCGAAGACGAGATGGCATCCTGCATGGCGGAGATCATGGAGGGTGGATCGACGGACGCCCAGATCGGCGCGTTTCTCACCGCGCTGAGGATGAAGGGCGAGACTGCAGGCGAAATCGCGGGTGCGGTGCGCATCATGCGCGCCAAGGCCCTCAGGATCGCGGCGCCGCAAGGTGTCATCGACACCTGCGGCACGGGCGGCGACATGTCTGGTACCTTCAACATATCCACCACAACGGCCATCGTCGTCGCAGCGGCCGGCGTGCCCGTCGCAAAGCACGGCAACCGGTCGGTATCGAGCCGTTCCGGCAGTGCCGACGTCCTCGAGGCGCTCGGCATAAAGATCGACCTTCCGCCTGAAAAGGTCGAGAAATGCCTCTTCGAGACCAGCTTCGGCTTTCTCTTCGCCCCTCTCTTTCACCCGGCGATGAAGTTCGCCGTCGGCCCCAGAAGGGAGTTGGGGGTACGTACCATCTTCAACGTGCTCGGACCTCTCACGAACCCCGCAGGCGCGAGAAGACAGATAGTCGGCGTGTTTTCTGCCGGGCTTACCGACGTCCTTGCAGAGGTGCTGGGCAGTGTCGGCGCCGACGATGCGATGGTCATCCACGGCGAGGACGGCCTCGATGAGGTCACTATCTGCGACGGTACGCGTGTCTCGCGATTCAGACAAGGCACGATCGAGACCTTCTACCTTACACCTGAGGACTTCGGCTTCGCCAGGGCAGACGTGAGCAGCCTTGTCGGCGGCGACGGGGAGAAGAACGCCGGGATCACTACGGGTGTCCTGAAGGGTGAGAAGGGTCCGAAACGAGATATCGTTCTCATGAACGCCTCAGCCGCTCTCGTTGTCGCGGGACTCACCGAGAGTTTCAGGACTGCGAGGGACATCGCCGCGGAGGCGATCGACTCGGGGAAAGCCGCCGGGAAGGTCGAAGAGATACGGCGCGTGACAAACACCCTGTGAAACGCCCGTTGAACAGGATCCCGGGACAGACCGGTGAAGGGAGAAGACCGTGGAAGAAGTGAAGAAGTTTCGTGCCAAGAACGGCGGAGAGATCACGATCAGGCCCGCAGAGCCGGAAGACTCATGCGAGATCATCGACACCATCCGCTCCAATGCCGTTGAGCGGAGCTACGTCCTGATGGAACAGTACGGAAAGAGCACAGCATCGGAGCGTGCGTATATCTCGGGGCTTGACCGCACTAAGAACCTTCTTATCGTTGCCGCCGCCGGCGTTGAGGTGATCGGCTGCCTTGCCGCCCTGCAGGCGGACGACGGGAAGAGGATGGAGACGGCCCATATCGCACATGTGGGACTGCACCTGAAGGAAACATACCGCGGCATCGGAATCGGCGCGCAGATGCTTTCATATGCCGTTGATTGGGCGCAGCAGGCGGGGTTCAGGAAACTCGAGGCAAGCATCTTCACGACGAACAAGCTTTCCCTCAGGGTTTTCAGCAAGGCGGGCTTCACCGAGGAAGGGGTCAGGCACAAGAGGATCCGTATAGGCACTGAGTACATCGACGAAGTCCTCATGGGGAAGGTTCTCTGACGGAGTCTTGAAAACCATGGAATATGTGCGGATCGGGAACCAGCCTCGGACCGATCACCGCTCAGTCGGGACGGCGTATCCCGGGAAGGAGAAATTCAGCTTTGAGCGACCATAGAAAGGATGCGATAGCCTCCATAGAGACGGCGAAATCCGAACTCGAGCACGCACTCGAGAAGCTCGGGCAGTTGTCGCCAGCCGACCCGAGCACCATACGCTACGCCGTTCATGCGCTGAACAATTATCTGACGGTGACCTCCGTGTGCACCGATCTCTTGATGACATCCCTCTCCCTTTACCCGGATGAGCAGGTCTGCAAGTGGCTCGAAGGTATCGCCCACGCTACGAAACTGATGCGCCAGACCCTCCGACTCCTCACCAACGCATCAGTCGTCAGTCAGGTCCAGCTGCTCAGGGATGAAATCGATCTTGTCAGGCTTGCCAGGAGGGCAACTGAGTATTACGGGAGCGTGGCGAGAGATAAGGGAATTGAGGTTACGTTCGATTCCTCAATGACGTCCGCCTGCACCATGTCCGACGGCGTGGCGATCGCCGCGGTGCTCGACAACCTCTTGTCCAACGCGATAAAGTTTTCCGAGGCTGGGAAGAGGGTACGCGTCAGCGTCGCACAAGAGCCTCACTCTCTCGTCTGCTCTGTTGAGGACGAAGGCCCGGGTCTCTCGCGGGAAGACCAGGCCGAACTTTTCAAAAGAGGAGCCCAACTCACTCCCGCACCTACCGGAGGTGAACCCTCCACAGGGTACGGACTTGCCGTTGCAAAGGACCTCGTCGACAAACTGAACGGCGAGATCTGGTGCGTAAGCGAGTTGGGCCGCGGCTCGCGCTTCTCCTTCCGTCTGCCTCTGTGCGGGGAAGAGTCGGGAAAGGCCTCTTCCCCGAGTGCACGATGACAACCTCAGCATCAATCGGCTTGTTGACGCCGCCCCGGCCCCCGGGGGACCGGCGGCGGCATTGTCTTACGGCTGAAATCTCCCTCAACTGCCGGATCGGCGGCCATGTCCCGGCCTCGGTCCCATCAGCTGGTGTATCTTGTCGGCCTGAACACGCTGTTCGGGAGTCAACAGGGCGTTAATCTGGCTTTTCACCCGGGCGCGGGAGACGATCAGCTCGGTCTTGAGCTGGGCCTCTTTCCCGGCGATGGCCCGGACCGCCGCCTCGTCAAAGGTCTCGGCCAATGAGGCCTGTCTGATCTGCTCCCGATACTCCGCAAGCTGCTGACGCAGCGGCGCGTTCTTTTCCTGCTCGGCCTTGACGAGTGCGGATATCTGCTCCTTCTGGGCATCGCTCAGCCCCAGCACCTCAGCCATGCGGTCGAGGTGGCGTTCAAATCTTCCGTCCGGACCATCTTCTCCGGGAGGGCCAAAGAAACCCTGGGCCTGTGTGAGACAGACCCCCACGACCACTGTCATTGCAAGCACCACACTTATGATGATCTTTCTCTTCATGATTGTTCTCCTTTCGTTGTTCTTCGATCGATTTTCATGATTCACGGATGAGCGTCTGCTCGTCCCTCCCTCCGCCGCTTATTCTTTCCTTTCCCGCTCACCTCCTTTTCCCCGAAAGTTGTCGACGCCAGTCCCGTCTCACATAATGCCTGCGACAGTTACATGGAAACGGCGGGGCAGAACACCTCAAATCCTTTATGAATGCGATGAAAGATGATTCAGAGTCCGGTCTTCTCGATTCCACCACAAGTGTGGTGTGAAAAGTTCGCTTGCGGGGTGGTCCGGAGGTGAACAAGGTATCGCTCATAAAGTCTTTTCGGCTTCTCCGCCCTGCCCCATGCGGACGTGCTTTATGCCGTGCCAACGTATTCACTGACAATGTGTGCTGGTCTGCCGTCTTCATGACTACAGCTTACCAATCCAAAATGGCAGGAATATGTAAGAAATAAGGAAATTTGAAGGTGTGTCGCCACTTTCTCACAGCGGTGCGATACAATAATTAAAAGGGGAATTGACGGACTCCCAAAAGCGCGGGGGCAATCATGAAGGTCGGCATTACGCATCGTCTTTTTTTCTCGATACTCGCGGCCACCTGCCTGGCGATCCTGTGTATGTTTTTGATCATGCGGTGGAGCATTGACCGCGGGTTCCTGCAGTATCTCAACACGCTGGACCAGGGCAGACTGGAACAACTGACTGCAAGGCTCGAGATTGCCTACGCCGAGCACGGAAACTGGGACTTCATGAGGGACAATCCGCGCCCCTGGATCATTCGCCTCCTGAATGCTCCACCAGGGGAAGAAGGCGTATCGGAGCGGGCGAAAGACGTAGAAGACATTCCTCCGCCGCCGCCCCTACCGAGGGGCGTGCACAGGCCAAGGCTTCGCGTCATCCTCCTGGATGCGGGACGTGTGCCCCTCTTCGGCGATCCCTCGGGTGCCGATGAGGTGAACTACAGGCCCCTCGTCCACAAGGGTGAGACAGTCGGATACCTGGGGCTCCTACCGCCACGGCATTTCCTCAATCCCCAGCAAGCTGACTTCCTGAGCCAGCAGAGACTCGCCCTCGCCCTCGTCGCAGCAGGGGTTGTGCTGATAGTCGCGATTTTCTCTCTTCCGCTGGCGAAGCGTCTTGTAAGGCCCATAAAGGCGATGGCTGCGGCAACCCACGACATCGCGTCGGGGAAGTACACCGTTCGAGTCTCCGATTCCTCATCGGACGAACTAGGACGACTCGCCCGCGACTTCAACTCCATGGCACTGACCCTGGAGAAGAACGAGAAGGCCCGGCGACAGTGGGTTGCAGACATCTCCCACGAGTTGCGAACCCCTCTGGCCGTGCTTCGCGGCGAGATAGAGGCCCTCCTGGACGGTATTCGCACCGTGACCCCTGAGACTGTCCGCTCCCTCCATGCGGAGGTGATGCGGCTGCATCGTCTCGTGGAGGACCTTTACCAGCTTGCCCTCTCAGATCTCGGCGCGCTTGCATACCGCAAGGAGGATCTCGATCTCGCCGAGATGATCGGGGATGCCATAGAGTCCTACCGAGCCGAATTTGTGCGCAAGGGAATCTCGCTGTCAGCAGACCTTTCAGCAGGTTTGGACATGACGGTCTTCGGAGACCGGGAACGTCTGCGGCAGCTCTTTGCGAACGTGCTGGACAATTCCCTTAAATACACTGATGCAGGGGGACGGTTCGCCGTTCGGATGAGGTGTCACTCAGGTCAGGCGACAGTCGATTTCGAGGACTCGGCACCGGGAGTTCCGGAGGTGGAACTTGAGAGGCTGTTCGAGCGTCTCTACCGCGTGGAGCAGTCCCGGAACAAGGCATCAGGCGGGGCGGGACTCGGCCTGGCGATCTGCAGAAACATCGCCGAGGCCCATGCAGGGACCATCTCAGCGCATCCGTCGCCCCTCGGAGGTTTGCTCATCAGGGTCACCCTGCCGGTCTCCGGGAGGTCACTCTGAACGGAAACATCCTCATTGTGGAAGACGAGCCGAAGCTGGCGCGTCTCCTCGCCGATTACCTGACAGCGTCCGGATTCGAGCCCCACTGCCTTGGAAACGGTGCGGAAGCTGTTCCCTGGGTCCGGGAGCACAAGCCGGACCTTGTCCTCCTTGACCTGATGCTGCCGGGACGTGACGGTATGGATATCTGCAAGGATATCCGCGCCTTCTCACGGGTACCGATCATCATGGTGACGGCGAGGGTCGAGGAGATCGACCGTCTGCTGGGCCTCGAACTCGGCGCCGACGACTACATCTGCAAACCTTTCAGCCCCCGCGAAGTGGTGGCACGCGTCAAGGCGGTCCTGCGCCGGACGAGGGACGGTCAGACCATCCAGGCGGAGGGTCTTGTTCTCGACGAAGAACGGTATCGGGCGGAGTTCAGAGGCCGTGACCTGGACCTCACTGCGGTGGAGTTCAGGCTTCTGCACTTGCTGGCTGCCGCTCCCGGGCGCATCTACGGTCGCCAGCAGCTCATGGACAGAATCTATCCCGACGAGCGGTACGTCAGCGACCGCACCATCGACAGCCACATCAAGAAACTGCGGAGGAAGATCGAGGCTGTCGCCCCAGGCGCGAAGCTCATCCACTCCGTCTATGGCGTGGGTTATAAATTCGAACCCGACTCGCCGTGAGGCTTAGCCCACATATTCACAAATCTATTCATCCCGGTCAGGGTGGGGGTGGCGAAAGAACATTCCGAGCGATACCTCTGCCTTTTTCCACAACCTGTTCCAGCCTGAAGCACAAGCACACACTGTGTTTCCAGAACGTAGGACATCATAAGTGAAATCCATCGCTTTGGAAAGGACTTGAGCCACTTCCTACCCTGATGCTGCGAAAAACGCATGAATAATTAGGGTTAGAGGCGAGCCGCCAGCTTCATCTGGACAGTGTCACGCCTTCATATACCGAGCACGTAATACCGCAGCCAGACATATACCGTAGCGACGATCACTGTGAGGATCATGATCGGCATGCCGTACACCATGAACTTGACGAAGGATATCTTCCTGCCCGCCTTTTCAGACATACCGACGACGATGACATTAGCCGAAGCGCCGATGGCGCTGCCGTTGCCGCCGAGGCACGCTCCCAGCGCAAGGGACCACCACAGCGGCATGAGGTCAGGATGGTGAAGCAGCGCCAGCCCCGAGAGGTCGGGCCAGATCTGCGTGGCCATGTCCACGACCAGGGGATTCATGGTCGCCACGTAGGGGATATTGTCGACTATGGCCGATGCGAAGGCCGAAAACCACATGACCACCATCGAAGTCGCGAAGAGGTTGCCCTCGGTCAGGTCCAGTATCTGGAGCGACATCCAGCGGATGAGGCCCACCTTGACCACCGCGCCGACGATGATGAAAAGGCCGATGAAGAAAAATATCGTCGGCCATTCCACCTCCGCAAGAACATGGTGGAGTTCATGGTTTCTCGACAGAAGGAGCAGGAGGCCGGCGCCGAAGAGCGCAATCGTGGCGGGTTGCAGGTGGAGCGCTCCGTGCAGTCCGAAGCCCCCGAGGACGATGGCGAGCACGGCGAGTGACTTGATCAACATCGTCCGGTCTTTGACCGCTTCCTGTGCGTGCATCCCGAGAATCCTCCTCTTGCACTCTTCAGTCGTCCTGAGCCGTCTTCCCCAGATGAGCCAGATCATGCCGACGTACAGGACCATGAGGACGACGACGACCGGCGTGAGATGGTAGACGAAGTCCATGAACGTGAGCTGGGCCCTCGAGGCGATCATGATGTTGGGAGGGTCGCCGATGAGCGTCGCTGTCCCGCCGATGTTGGAGGAAAGCGCACATGAGAGAAGGTACGGTATAGGGTCAACCTCCAGCGCGTCAGCGATGAAGATGGTAACGGGGGTGATCAGAAGGACAGTAGTCACGTTATCGAGGAACGCGCTCAGGACGGCGGTCACAACGGCGAAGATCGCCATGATCTTGAATGGCTCTCCCCTGCCCAACTGGGCGCTTTTGATCGCTATGTATTCGAAGATGCCGGTCGGCCGCATGAGATTGATGATCACCATCATCGAGATGAGGAGGAATATCACGTTCCAGTCCACCCCGAATTCCTCCACGTGAAATGCCTCGTGCTGCTCCAGAATCTTCAGGATCAGCACGAGCGCTGCCCCCACGATAGCCACAACGGTCTTGTGTATCTTCTCCGACGCGATCAGGGCGTATCCCACGACGAATATCGCCGTTGCCGTCCAGAACGCGGCATCCATGACAAAAGGCTGAGAAGCCACCGCAGTCTCTTGACTCATGACGGGCACCCTCCCTGGTCGCTCAGCATCGCTTCGGTGAGGGCGTAGAAGACATCGCGTTCGTATAGCATGCCTATCACCACATCGCGGCTGTCGACGACGGGGACCCGCTTGACGCCGTTCTTGAGCATGTGATCGACGCACTCCATCAACGTAGCGTCTTCCCTCACGGTGATGACCTGTCTTGTCATGAACTCCTCGACTTTCCTTTCAGCCATGCGCTTTGCGAGGGTCTCCACCATACCGTCCCATGTGAAATCGCCCAGGTTCGCGAGGTACATGTACTGGGGATACGCCGCCTTGAGGATGTCGCCTATGGAGAGGATGCCCACGAGACGCCCTGGGTCCTCCAGGACAGGAAGGGCTTTGACTCCTATCTTCTCCTCTCCTCTGCGGGCGGCTCTCAGGAGGCAGGCCGCCTCCCTGAGGGTCTGGCTCGGGTGAAGCGTTTCTCGTAGTGGTATCATCAAGTCCTTGGCTCTCATTGTCCCTCCTTGTCGCGCGAGATGTATACGAGTACTCCGCGGCATGCTGCCGCATCGCCACTCAGACAGGGAGTGTCGCAACGGCCCGCCGCCTACAACTCAACTCCTGAGGTGACTTTATGAGACAGGGGGGGAGAGACCGGAGACGAGGAGATGAAAGCCGCTCTGAAGCGTCAGACGAGCCCTGGGTGCGCCATGCCCGCGGGTCGGCTCAGGGCGCAACGAAGGCGAAGTCAACGACGCCCACGCCTGATGCGCCCCGACAGTGAACTGCTGCGGCACAGAGGCAGGCAACACGCCTTTCTTTTTCATGAGGAAGGCAACCCCTCTGGTGCACGGCAGTTCGTCGGCTGCCTGGAAGAATTCCGACATCATAACCTCGAGAAAGAGGATGTTAATCGTCGGTGATCGTTCGGACTCGTGAAGCAGAGCCCCATCGTAATGGGCACTATGGCTTTCCGTGAGGCCGAGCGGCGAAGCTACATACACAGTGAAGTGAAAGAGAAAGAAGACAAGAATCACGCTGCGGAGTAGCCTCGGCATCGCCTATTATCGCACAGAGACCCCGGGAGCACAAGGCGCCGCGGGCCGGAAGGCTCACGGATTAGCGAGCAGGTGGAATGCCTCCAATCCTTCTGAATGCGATGAACGCCCTGTCTCTCGGTTCCGGCGTGCTACGTGGTATCCTACAGACACCAGCCTTCACGGCTGCGCAGCCAGAGAGGAGGTGCCATATGTTCAGAACTCCTTTGGTCCGTACAGGTGCGGTCGTTGTCGCAGCGGTACTCACGTGCCTTGTCGGTGTGGTCCATGCCCAGCCGGCATTGGTCAAGGGACAGACCGTATACGTACCCGCGTACAGCAACATTCTCTTCGGGGACAAACCCCAGCCCTTCAACCTTGCGACCACTCTCGTCATTCATAACATCAACACCAAAGACACGATGAACGTCATTTCCGCGGACTACCACGATTCGCACGGCAAGCTCGTCAAGAAGCTCCTTCCCTCTCCGATTAAACTGCAGCCGATGGCATCGACGCACTTCTTCATCCAGGAGAGCGATACGAGCGGCGGGCTGGGAGCCAATTTCCTCGTCAAATGGCAAGCCGACAAGAAGGTCAACGCCCCCATCATCGAGGCTGTCATGATCGGCACAAAGTTCGGCCAGGGCATCTCCTTTGTCAGCCACGGAAGGGAAATTGTGGAATAACGGGCCCGCCGGGAGACGAGCCCTGTCAGCGACGTGCACCAACCGTTGGCGTTGCATGAAGAACACGGGTTACGAGATGTCGTTGATAGCGGGAGGGCGGGCGGACGTGGCTCGCCGCTCCTCGACGATGCGGAGGACTTCCGACGGATCGTCCACGACCGTGAGGTATCCGAAGTCGTCGGAGTCGGTCGTGCCGCTGCCCACGAGGGTGCGTTTCATGTGGTCGATCATCCCGCTCCAGTAATCACTGCCGAAAAGGATGATGGGGAAAGCCTCGATCTTGCGGGTCTGCACGAGCGTGAGCGCTTCGAAGAGCTCGTCCAGAGTGCCGAATCCTCCCGGAAATATGACGAAAGCCGTCGCGTACTTTATGAAAAGGAGCTTTCTCACGAAGAAGTAGCGCAGACTCAGGTTGATGTCGAGGTACTTATTCGGGTACTGCTCGGACGTGAGCTCGATGTTGAGCCCTACTGACTTGCCCCCGCCCATCTTCGCCCCCTTGTTCGCCGCTTCCATGATGCCCGGGCCCCCTCCGGTGATGACCGCAAAGCCTGCCTCCGAGAGCAATCTCCCCACCTCGACGGCTTTCTGGTAATAGAACGCTCCTTCGGTGATGCGGGAGCTCCCGAATATACTCACCGCGGAACCGAGACCGTAGAGAGTCTCGAAGCCCTCGACGAGCTCGGACTGTATCCTGAAGACCCTCCAGGTGTCGGACTTCCTCAGGTCCTCGATCATGTCTCGCCCCTGAGCACCGGCAAATCATCAAGGTTCGCGTCGTCTGTCAGGCTGAGGGACTTCTGCTTCCTCAGGTCCTCAATCTTTCTGAGCGGTCGCTCCAGCGCGTTGCTCCTCGTCGTCGTGAGGGAATCATATTCTTTCCTCGCTGCATCGAGTCTTTCCCCCATGGTTTTGAACTTCTCCTTGTAGAGAGTCCACTGCTTAGAGAATTCGGCGAGGAGTTTCAGTATCTCCGAGGCGGTCTGCTCGAGAGTGAAATTCTCCACTGCCTGGCGCACCACCGCGAGCACTGCATACAGCGTGGAGGGAGAACAGAGGACCGCCTTCTGCTTCAGGGCCTCGTCCATGATCGTAGTGTCACCCTCGTTGATGAAGCCGTAGACCTGCTCGTTCGGGATAAAAACGATTACGTAATCTACTGTTTGCTCCGCGGGGTTGATGTACTCCCGCGTCGTCACCTGCCTGATCATGGTCCTCGCGTTCCTCAGCAGTTCGTCGCGGTGGCGTCTGCGGTCGTGATCCGACGCTGCGTTCAGGTAGCGCATATAGTTGTCCATCGGGAACTTCACGTCCATGTTGATCTTCAGGTCATGGGGCAGGAAAAAGGTGTAATCAGGCCGGCGCGAGACGGTATCGAGGGTCTTCTGCTTGACATAGTTCACCCCTTCGATCATCCCGACGAGCCTGATGATGTCCTCTGCCATCCTCTCTCCCCACTCGCCCCTCTTCTTGGTGCTCGCGAGTGCGGTACCGAGATGCTCCGTCGTATCTTTGAGCTTTACCGTCACTTCTTCGTGCTTCTTGATGAGCGTCGCCACTTCGGTGATTTTTTCGCCGCTGACCTTTCCCACCTCTTCGATCCTTCGCTGCACCTCCGACAGGGTTTTGCCAATGGACTCGATACTCTTATCAATCAGCTCTTTCTTGCCCTCGAGTTCCCTGGTGCCCTCAACCGCCTGTGTCTTGAGCTTCTCTTCCGCGAGTTTTATCAGTTCCTCTGCCTGCTTCATGAATTCGGCGGAGTTCTTGGAGAGAGCGTCATACGACAACGCCTTGAAGGTCTCTCCGAGCTTCCTCTCCATCTCCCCGAGCCGCACGATCTCCTCTTCGAGTCGCCTCTGCGCTTCCTCCAGCCTTGCTTTGGCTTCCCGCTCGCTGGTGAGATCCAGCCGTGTGTCGGCGAGTTCGATCTCCTTTTTCTCGATCTCCCGCCTGCGTTCGTCTGCTATCGCTTCGGCGCTCCTCGCCTTCCCCTCAAGCTCGATGAGATTCTCGGTGAGGCCTGCCTGCACTGCCGCAAGCCGGGATGCATGCGTCTTTCTCAACACGAGGGCGGTAATCACAGATGCAAGGACAGCTCCCGCAACGGCACCGAGGACGAGGAGCAGATAGCCTTCACTCATCTCCCGTTGGGGTCCTCCCTGGTCTCCTCCACAAGATCGAGCCTCACGAGGGCGAGGATCGCGGAGTGGGGCACTATCAGGTACTTCTTCCCCTCGAACTCGATCTCGATCCCCGCATCCCGAAGGAAGATCGCGTAGTCACCCTCTACAGCCTGGAGGGGAACGTACTTGAGATCCTGCCGAGTGGACTGTGACCACGGCTCCTCAAGAACCGCGTTCGGGTCATGGACGGGATATCCCGGGCCCACCTTCACGACGTACCCGGCCTGCACCTTCTCCTTCTCTTTCACCGTGGGAGGAAGATAGAGGCCGGTGCTCGTCCTCTCGGCGCGAGCATCCACATCCACGAGGACGCGGTCACCGACGATGATCAGGTTCTTCTTCGTCTTCATGAAAGTATTGTAAACAATTTACCTTGCAGTTGCACTTCGGAGCAGGCCGGGGCGCCTCCAATCTATATGCGCGACCGGTGACAGTGTCAGTGGCAGTAAAGCTGCTCCATGCGTCGTTCTTCTGCAATGTCAGCGTTCACCAATACATTTAGGGCTTCCCTTTCAACTGCTCGATCTGCTGCCTGATCTGAGCAGCATCTGGGGCGTTCGGCGCGAGCTGGAGATATTTCTCGAACTGCTTTACCGCAGCCTGATTGTCCCTCTTGTCGAACGCGAACACAACCCCCTTGTTCCTGATTGCCATGAGATGTCCAGGATTGATTTCGAGAGCCTTGTCGTATTCCCTGAGCGCTTCATCGGGCTTGCCGGAGTTCCGGTAGCAAGTGCCCATATCCACGCGGACATCGACGTTTTTCGGATCGATGGCGAGGGCCTTCTGATACGCCTCGATCGCCTCCCCGAAACGCTGCGAATCCATCATGATGTTGCCGAGGTCTATCCATGCCCTCACGTTCCCCGGGTCCTTCGCGACAATATCCTGCAGCACCTTCGGGTCAGCCGGCAACTTCCCCACTTCGCCCTGTGGCGGCGGGGACTTGGGCTCCTCCTTCTGCTGGCAAGCCCCGATCATCAGCGCAAGCATCACCACTGCCAGTATTCTCTTCATAACACCTCCCTGTCTCGCTCTGTTTCTCTTCCCTCGACCAACTGCCACTCGGCATATCCCTCTTTTCTGTCCGCGAGCCGCTCTCCCCTGAGAATGACCTTCTCCCTGAAAGGGTGCGTCTTGACCGTAATATACGCCCTTACAAGATTCGCTATTGTCGCCTCCTGGAACACTATCTCTGTCCCGTCCTGGAGGACCAATGTCGTACGCAGATGCCTGTGGCCTTCGGGCACTTCTATGCTGAGTTCCTCAACGTCTTCGTTCCTGATGACCACTTCGATGTCCTCGCTCGAAAATCCGGATCATAGTCCACATATTCACGCACCGTGGAACCGAGGCACGGTGGAGGTGACGAAAGGACATTCCGGGCGACACCTCTGCCTTTTTCCACAATCCTCCATCCTTGCCGCCGCTCGTGACTAATCAGCGCTGGCCCGCCACCTCACAGGGAAAGTACAGCGTGAACGTCGACCCTGCACCTGCGGCACTCTCGACGGCAATTGTTCCCCCGTGCTCCTCGGCGATCTTCCTCGCGATAGAGAGCCCGAGGCCGACCGCCCTCAAAGAATGTTTGGTGGTGAAGAATGGCTCGAAGATCATTGCCAGCATGTCCTCTGAAATCCCTTCGCCAGTGTCGCTCACGCTCAGCGCGGCGCATTGTTTCCCCTTGATGACGTCAGTCGACGTGCTCACGGTGAGTTCCCCTCCCCCGGGCATGGCATCGAGAGCGTTCGAGATGAGATGCTCGAGTGCCTCACGCATCTGCAGCCTGTCCATCTCTATCCCGGCAACCTCGCCGTACGATCTCACCACACGAACAGACGATGACGCGCAGCGGTCCTCAAATCGTGCGATCGCCTGATCGGCGATTTCGCGGACATCACACGGCTCCTTGCGAGGGCCCGCAGTCCTGGTGTAGCTCAGCACGCCTCTGAGGATACCCTCGAGCCTGCCCACCTCCGAAGCAATGGATGCAGCGTACTCTCCTTCCTCGGTGCCCGCAGGCGCCTTATGCGCAAGCCTCCTCGCAAAGCCTCCGACTGCGGTGAGCGGATTCCTGATCTCGTCCGCGAGGTTTGCCGCGATCCTCCCGAGGGCAGCGAGCTTCTCAGCCTGCCGGAGCTGCTCCTGCAGGCCCTGCTTTTCCCTGTCGGCGCGATGACGGACAATGACGCCGGCGATCGCGTTCGCTGCCGCGGTGAGAAAGTCCACCTCTTCGGGCGCATGCCTGTGCCCGCCTTTCACATACACGTTTATCAGTCCTAGGACGTCATCCCCTGAGGCTATCGGCACGCAGTAATGACCGTGCGGAAACTGTGCGGCCTTGTTCATCTGATGCCTGTCGTCCAGACACTCGGCGAAGACCATGCGACAGCCCGAAACCGCTTCTCCGCAGAGGCACATTCCAGCATGGACCTCCTTGCAGGGGACTACTTCGTGGCTCGGAAACCCCCGGTGCGCTCTGAGGTGCAATGCCTGCTGCCCGTCCTCCGCGAGAAAGATAAGCCCCTTCGAGTCCACTGAAAGGCCCGGCACGGTGAGTATGAGTTCGAGCATCCCGTCGAGTTGCTGATCGAGGGGGATCGGCTCAAGGGAGATTTTCAAAATACCGCCGATCACGCGCTGGATGTGGTAGTTTCGCTCGATCTGATCGCGCACACGCTTCGCTTCGGTGATGTCGCGCAGCGCTCCCACCGCGATCAACTCGCCGTCAGCCTGAAGAGGGCTCAGGCTTATGTCCAGGGGGAACTCTGTCCCGTCCTTTTTCAATCCGTAGATCTCGAGATTCATCCCCATCGGACGGGGCCGGGGCTGGGAGAAATACCGTTCAAGATGCGCACGATGACGTACACGGTAACGCTCCGGAATGAGGATTTCGATATCGCAGCCTATCAGATCACTTTCCGTGTAGTCGAAGAGCTTCTCGAGCTGGGCGTTCAGATAAATGATCTTTCCCTGACTGTCCACGAATACCATGGCGTCAGGCGCGGACTCGAGGAGTTTGTCGTATTTCTGCCGGACCCGATCGAGCTCCATGCGGCATCGTTCCATCCGTTCGTGCTTCCGCCTCATGCGATCGAGTTCGCTGTTAAGGCTATCTTTCGTCTTGTTCTTCCCGTTCATAGCTCACTTCACCGCAAATGATAAACATTGTGACGCCTCTTGCATATGGCTCGAACGCCCCTCCACCATTTCGGGAATGCGCGAACAGGCCATGCTAAAACCCCAATAGCCCTTTGAACTTCTTGATCGTGCCCTTCACGCCTTCATCCTCAGCGGGCTTCTCGGTCTGTTGAGGCTGCTCCACCTCTGAAGGCTGTGGCTGTTCGGCTCCTCTCCTGCCCCGCCTCGCCGCAGTCCCTCTGTCATCCTGGCCTTCCATACCGAGGACCAGCATGCCTGTGGACTTCAGCCTCACTTTTGCCGCCCATATGATGTTCCACGGCTCCTTAGGGTCTTTCGGCTTCGGCGGATGGACGAGGTTCAGCTCTTCGCCATAACCGATAAACTGCAACGTCGCACCCTCCGTGTCCTTGAAAATGCCTTCGGGTATCGCGCACTGCAGCGTGTCGTGATCCATGACCACCTTTTCCTTGATGAACTTGTAGACATCGGCATTCGGGAGGTAGTCCATGAGCCCGAAACCCATGTCCGCAACCTCGCTCGATGACCAGAAGATGCTCTCGCCGGTTTTCTCGTTGTGTCCCATCGCCATCGCAAAATAGCCTATGGCAGTGGGGATGTCCTTCCACTGGAGCATGATGCTGTCGGCAAGGCCGCCTTTTACGGACGTGAACTCCACTGGTGCCATGAAGTCACGCCTTGCGTCGAGGGAAAACTTTATGTCAGGCGTGTAATTACCGTGCACGAAATGGTCCCCTATGAGCGAGCTATCCTTGGGCACCGGGATGCTGCTTTGCTTGTTAGGCCAGTCAGCGTAGACCCACCCTTTCCTGGGGCTTGGAGGATACTGCCGCGAAGAACCGCGGCTGCGCATCGCCTTGCCGAACTCCATGGGGCTCATCTTATCGGTGTCGAGCACGCGGGGCTGACCCTCGCGGACCTTCTCGCCACAGCCCCAGTAAATGAGCATGCGGACCTTCGGCTTCTCCATTACCGGCTCTTCCCGTTCCTCCGGCTCTTCGCGGACTGCCCTCTCGTGCACGGGGATGAGGAGCGGGAGCGTTTTGCCCATGTTCTGCACGGGCGGTATGTCGTGGGTCGCAGACGGGTCGGCGGGAAGGGCCTTCGGTGAGTCCAGCTGGAGATACAGCGTGCGGCCCGATCCGCCTCCCGGCATTCCCATGATGCTGCCCATCATGGCCCCCATTCCCGACATTCCGGACATGCCGGGAATAGACTGGTTCTGAGTAGCCACGCTCATCCAGTAGTGGGTATAGGGTTTAGTGACTTTCTCCGGACTCTCAGCTGATGTTGCAACTGAGGCGCCCGGAAGTACCACGAGTGAAACACACACAACTGCGTCTCTGACGATAGCTGCCCAGCGTCTCCCTTTCACGGTTCTCCTCCACGGCGTTTTTCTCTACTATCATTCTATGTATGGCGCTTGAAGCATTATTATGATAACTCAAATCAAGCGGTAATGAGTGGTGGATGGAGCGACGTGGTCCTCTCCTGGCAACGTGTAACGAAGTGGCGCCTGAAATAGTATCGAGTATTCTAACCACCAGGTAGGGTGTCGAAGCGGTGGCGGAGCGAGCATGAGCTATTTAAGAACATACCTTATCTTGCCAGTACAAGGGCTGGGCCGATTTCGTTCCTTCGTTATTCTCGCTTCATGCTCCCTGATTTGTCTATTCAGACTCTCAATCTGCTTGAGGAATTCCTTCTTCCCGAGCAACAACGCACAGCCTCTTTCTCTTGACGATCGTGTGACTGCTGCACTCACTGTTCTTTGTCTCTCACGTAGCTGGAATGATGGCGTCCAGTTCCCGCACATCCTCCACGTGGACGATGCTGCCGTCCTTTTTCAGGTACACGATCTTTTTGATCTGCGCATTCTGGATCATCCTCTTGCAGAGCAGGCAGGGCTTGCCTTCTGCAAACGTATTGTCCTCCTCGAATCCCGCTATATAAATAGTCGCGTCCTTCATTCTCTCAGGAGAACCGTTGACGATCGCGTTTTGTTCCGCGTGCACCGCCTCGCAGAGTTCGTATCGCTCTCCCGAAGGGATGTTGAGTTCCTGCCTCTTGCATCTGTTCGTATCGATGCAGTTTATGGAACCGCGGGGGGCGCCGTTGTAACCCGTGCTCACGATCACGTGGTCCTTCACGATCACCGCTCCATAGCGTCGCCT
>JBLMXV010000168.1:0-10903 GCA_050257935.1 Chloroflexota bacterium | reverse complement strand
CAGGGGAGATCTCATAGCGCACCTCCGCATTGACATTGAGGATGTCACCCGGAGTGAAGTCGGTGATAATCTTGCTGTAGTCATAGTCGCCCCGCCAGGAATAGCCGACCCCGATGCCCGCTGACCAGGACCCCCACTGCTTGGCCACCGTCACCACGGGATTGACGTCAAAACCTTCCCCAAAGGTGGTGATGGTCACAAGGTCAGGGTCCATGATGAGGGTCAGCTGTTTTTCCGAGAGCTTTGTCTTGCCCGTCGGCAGGTTGAAGTCCAGGCCGAGCAGGATGTCCACGGGGAGCTTTCCGATGATCTCGTAGGACAGGTTCAGCTTCGTGTCGATGAAGGTGTCCATGGAGAACTTCCCCACTCCCGCGATGGTGCGGTTCGTGCTGGTGTAGCCTCCGAGGACTCTCACGGAGAAGTCTTGGTAGGGGACATAGAGCTGCAGGGGGACGTAGGTTTGATGGGCTTTGTTACCTGCGGTGTCATCCCACCAGTCGTAGTTGACACCTGCCTGAGCGGTGATGTCGGCGGCCGAGGCTACTGAGAACGACAGGGCTGCAATCGCGCATATTATTGTCAACATTTTCATGGCCGTCCTCCTCTCAGCACTGCAGGACCAGGTATGACGGTACTGCATTGTGTTGAGGCCGAATTCGTGGTAACCTGCCCGCTAAGCGCACCGGTGCCGGTGCATGTTACAGTCAGGCTCGTCGGAGCGACTGTAGAAGTGAAGACGTCGCCCCCCGAGAAAGTGGCACTGCTTCCGACCGTGAGCGTTGTCGGAACCCCGGAGACGGCCATTGTGCTATTCGTGGAGCAGGAGACACCCGCCAAGTTCTCGCCGCCGTCATTAACGACCGCGCCGGTGAAGCTGACCGCAGTTCCTGTGGACAGCACAACCCGAGAGCATGAGGCCCCGGTCACCACGATCTGCGGCGGAACCGTGCACGTGGCGGTGCCAGTGGCGGTGACCGTGGTTCCGCTGAAGGCGCCAGTGCCGCTGCACGTGAGGACATCGCTTTGCGGTGCGGCAATCCCGGTGCTCGTGTATGATCCAGTCACGGTCGAAGTGGCGCTGGGATTGAATAGCACGGGGGGGAGGCCGGTGATTCCGGAAAGATTTTGGCTATCTGTGCAGGTGGTGCTGAGCAACGTTTCATTGCCCGTGTTCGTGACAACGCCCCTGGTGGGATCGACCAGAACAATGCCGTCGCCAATGTTCGCGGCTGTGCACGTCCTGTTGGTAATTTGAAGAGCCGGCGCTGGGGTGCAGGTGAAGGTGTTGGTGACCGTGACCGGTGATATGTTTAACTCGCCTGTTCCGGTGCAGGTGAGCGTATCCGTGAACGGAGCGTTGCCGCTGTACGTAGCGCTGAGGGCTGCCGTAGCTCCAGGCGGGAGCGTCGCAGGCACACCCGCCACCGTGGCGGCGCGATCGTCAGTACAGGAGATATTTGTCACCGGTTCGCTGCCGGTGTTGGTCAGAGCGGCGCTGAAATTGACGGTTGGCAATGTCTCGGAGATTAGGTTACACGTCCGGCTCCCGATGGAAAGAGCAGGCGGCGGGAAATTGCAGGTCGCGGAGGCGCTGCCCCTGACGATCTCTTGACTTATTTCGCCCGTGCCGTTGCACGTCAACGTGTCTGTGTAAGGACCTGTAAAAGGCGCAGCGGGGTTGTACGTTCCCGTCACCCTCGCCGTTGCACCGGAATCCAGTGAGGACGGCACCCCGGTGAGCGTTGCTGCAGGCGTATCAGAGCAACTGACATTGACGAGCCGCTCGTTGCCCGCATTCCTGACCGTGGCGACGATGTCCACGACCACCGGGATGTTTGCTCCCAGCACCCGACGCGGGGTGCAGGACTTGGCAACGACAATTTGGCGCGTCGTCGTTATGCCACAGGAAGCACTGTCGCTGGCGCTTACCACCTGACCATCCGGCCCGATGCCAGTGCAGGTGGCTGTGTCCGTGGACGGAGATGTCGACGGCACATAACTGCCCGAGAGACTGGCAGATACGCCAGCATCAAACGGTGAAGGAATGACGCCCTCAAGCACACGCGCCGCATCATCCGAACAGGTCACGTTGTTCAGGGGAACGTTGCCGGTATTGGTGACCGTGACGGTGATCCTGACAGGCTGGCCCGGGGCCGAAGCGTCCGTGCAGGACTTCGAGACTGAAATGGCCGGTCGGGGTGTCGGGAGAGTCTGTGCGCACTTCTCGACCGTGTTGGTATCGACATTGCCAAACTCGTCTCTCGCCCTCACCACAAAACAATTGTTCGTCTCCGGATTCAATCCCCCCACGGTGAAGGTCGTCGAGCCAGGAGGAGGAGTAAAGGCGGGTGGCGCGGTGAAATTCTCGCCGCCGGGCGTCGGCGACTGGTAAATGAGGTATTGGATCGCCTCCTGGGGAGTAAGGTTGTCGGTTGCCGGTTGCCACGAAAGGACCATGGAGGTGGTGTTGATCGAGCCGACGGCTGACAGACCACCGAAGACAGGCGGCTCGTTATCGATGGCAACCATGGTGATCGGGAGGCTGAGAGGCGTGCCGACCAGATTGGCGGTCCTTTCCCCTCTGTATATAACTTGCGCTCCAGCGTTGAGAGCCTCGACAAGGAAGTTCACGTTAGGCCCGTTCGGCAGGGTGAAGGAGACGGTAACCTCATCCCTGCCCACAGTGGACTCCTGCGTGACGACCGGCTCCCTGCCAGGCCCTGTGACGGTGATCCTGACGGCAGTCACCGACGACGGTATGCTTGCGGCGACGCGGGGCAACCCTGTTGAAGAGGCCTCTCTCGTCTGCCCGAGTCGTATTGTCACGAGGGTCGTTCCCGCAGGAGTACTGCCCGACGTGTCGCCTCCCCCTCCTCCACCGCCTCCACTGCAGCCAAACACGCAAATCAGAAGACCCGCCAGCAGACATACAATCGATCGCCTCATTGCTCCCTCCTACACTTAACTAACGGACAAGGCCGGGAAAGATCGGTGTGACATCTACAGGAGTCGACCCGCTGGGAGACCCCGGCTCCTTGCTGTGCATCCGCTTGGTCGGGTCATCCTGCGAACTCGGCGCATCCGTGACCGAGGTCCTGTTCCTCAGAGACTTCAACAGCCCGCTTGTTGTAGGCTTCTTGCCCTTGACGAGTCCCATGCTCTGCAGTTCATTCAGGGCGTCCCTGGCCAGAAGCAGCTTCGGGTCGAGGCTCAGAGCCCGCTCATACGCCCCCGCCGCGGCATCGAACTGCTGCTCGTCAGAGGCATCCACCCCCTCAAAAAGGGCCATCAGTGCAGCCCAATTCGTGCTCAGGGGCTTCTTCAGCTCCTCTTCCTCCTCAGGCGTGGGCTTGATGCCCAATATTTTTATGATCTGAAAGAGCAGCGTCTTTTCCAGCGCAAAGAACTCTGCCAGCTTGCCCTCGGCGGTGGGCTGCCCCGCTATCTTCGGGCTCGGCACGTCCAGCACGTCGGAATGCACTTGGAGCGCAGCCTTTTCCCCGGCGATGTCCCCTCCCACCAGCCAGTAGGCCTGCAGGAGCTTGCCCACCCGGGGAGCGCTCTCAGGTGTCACCATCCCCGAGGCTCCAAGGCCCAGTTCCTCGACGAGAGCCTGCAGCCTGACCCGCTCGACCACCTGGAGCGACCTTACCTTCGACAGGTCCGTAGTGAGCATGAGGGCCATCCCCTTTTGAAGGGGCACCAGTTCCCTCTGGCCTGTCTTGTTCTGGAAATACAGCACCGCCACTGAGTTCCTCGCCTTGATGGCCTGCAGTGCCTGCTCCTGCTCCAGAGCTTCTTTCGCCCAGGTGCGGGTCTCCTTCGTCACAACTTGACCTGCCCAGGAATTGGTAGGAAATACTGCGCATAGAAGTGCTGCTGATAGACCAACGAGAAGTCTCTTGAGACCCATCGTGACCCCCTTAGAAGATATGGTGGAAGGCGATCAAAGTTTAGCCTCAAATGCGGCGCTTGTCAAGGGGGCGAATTGACTCCGAGTACTGTAAATTCGAGGGGGTATTGGTTGGTACGACATGAGGAACAACTATCAATATTTGCGCGAAATCCGGAGGAGTGGAGTGGGCACTAAAGGATGCAAGTGCTCTCAAAGCAGTCAATAATCCGCGCTATATGCCAGTCAATTGCGGATGAGATCGGCCAAAGTCCGCGGGTCCGTACGTTGGCGAATATTGAATCGAGAGACCGACACCTGGCACGGAGGTCTTGCGGCCCGCCTTGTGCCTGATTCTCCCGGTCGCTTTCGAGAGAGAACCGGCAGAAGCGGGGGTTCCTCATCCATGGCAGTGGGCCACTCGGAAGTAATGGGCTGACCGTTCCCGTGGACAAGTCTAAATTCCTGGCGCTGATGAACACACTGTTGCAGGATAACGGTATTACTTAATCGGGTTAGAGACTATCGGCAGTGGACGGTTTGCGCGAGGCGGGCGCATTCCAAGAAAGCTTGCTCGCTTACGCTTCTGAACTGCCGAAGATGATTCATAAATGCCATCTCCAAAATTGACTGCTGCGGGCGGAGAGCAGCTGCAGCTCTGCCATCGCTCGACTCACGTTTCGGCGGGCCGCTGGCGCTGGCATGAACATGCCGTCTCAATGTCTGGTGATGAGAAGCCACCCGTCCATGTATCCCAGGCCATCGGGGGAGTCGTAGTACGGGAATCGTGTTCCGGCCACCTCGATCAGCCCATACCAGGGATCGAAGAACACGAAGATGTCGTCCGGATCTGAGATTGCGCACAAGACGGCGTGACCGCCGCCTCCGTACCACTGCACGCCGACGATAACCGGCGTGGCAAACTTCGCGTAAAACTTTAGATATGAGTAGACCGACGAGTAGCCGACGTAGGTCTCTTTATATGTCTGAACGCCCTCGGCGTTGAGAACCGACCGCCAGTTCCACGGCCAAGAACCGTTCATCTCGCTCCATGCGCCCGGATACTGCTGGGAGAGTCGTCGCGCTTTTGTCTCGTCCGATCGTGCCAGATGTTTGTAGATGCGCTCGGTCATGGCCACACAGGCCATGCCACAAGACGTGTTGTAGCTCTGGATACACACTTGGTGATATCGTTGCTTGCTGTCCTTCAGGTAAAGGTCTCCCACGAATATCCTCCTGTTCTGCCGGCACTGTGAGATTCGCACGCGTCGGAAGAATATCCGTGATCCTCACACTGCCTAAGGTTCGCGCGGTTCTTATCAGAGTCTATCCCAAAATTACAATCACGTACCGTCACGACATGCGATTGAGCGACCAACAGAAAGAACGGACAAAAGAGTATTCCAAAGAAGGCATTCCGAAAGTATCACATATCTGGTCACAAATACATTCCACAAATACATTCCGAAAAAGGAACTCTCTGTCAGCGCCGAGAATGATCTCATCGCATTCAGAGAGAGACGCTCCGGTCCCGACCCGTAATGCAACTGGTAACGTTTATCTAACTTCGTCTCGATCCGATGAGCCTTCCTCCGCGGGGGATGATCGAGATTCCCGACGAATCGATGTGGCAGCGGAACCGGTCTTTGTCGGGGTCGAAGCCAATCCGCTCGCCTTCGTCGATGACGTTGTGCTTGTCCACAATGACCCGCTTGAGACTCGCGCCCTTCTTGATTGTGGTATGGTCCATGATGAGGCAATCCTCTATGGTCACGTCATCCTCTATCATCACGTCGCATCGTATGACCGAGTTCCTGATTTTTGCGCCTCGTATCAGAGTCCCCTCGGCTATGACTGAGTTCCTGATGTCACCTTTCAGGACCTTTGTCGCAGGCCCCTCGTATCCGGAAGGATGAATAGGCCATGACTTGTTGAATATCTCAAACTTGGGAGTGCCGCCGAGCATATCCATGTGGGCGTCGAAGTAAGCGGCAATAGTCCCCACATCTCTCCAGTAACCCTTCTCTTCATATGGCATCTCCCCGGGTATGACGTTCCGGGCAAAGTCATAGGCGAACACCCTTTTTGTCTTGACCAGTTCGGGTATCACGTGCGCACCGAAGTCGTGCTGCTTCTTTCTTTGGGTCTTGATCAGCGTTTCCAGCAACAATCGGCGATCGAAGATGTAATTACCCATCGACGCATAAGCACGGCTGGGATCGTCGGGAATCGAAGTCGGCTGTTTTGGCTTTTCCTGGAACCCGAGGATGCGGCCTTCCTCGTCACAGATGATCACGCCGAACGCCGATGCCTGTTCGAGGGGCACGGGCCGCGCTGCCACGGTCGCATAGGCCCCCTTGTCAATGTGATACTCTATCATTTGCCGGATGTCCATGCGGTAAACGTGATCGGCGCCAAAAACGATCAGGAGATCGGGGTCATGCTGCCTGATGAGATCGAGGTTCTGAAAGACCGCATCGGCAGTTCCCTGGAACCACTCAGGTCCCATTCGCATCTGAGGAGGAACGACGGTCACGAAATGCGACTTCAGCGTGGAGGAGAGCACCCAGTTCTGCCGCGCGTGCTCGATAAGGGACTGGGACTTGTACTGCACGAGCAGGTACACCGCGTTGATCTGTGAGTTCACGAGATTACTCAGCGCGAAGTCGACGATCCGGTACCTGCCCCCGTAGGGAACCGAAGGTTTTGACCTGAACGACGTAAGCGGGAACAGTCTCTCACCCTTCCCACCTGCGAGGACGAAGGCGAGGCTTTTCACAGGTGCCATGGTGACCCTCCCCTGACAGGAATAGCGACATCTCAGCGGACAAGGTCCGCGCCATCTCGGCTGCTATATACCATATACCATACACGATCAAGCCTGCCTTGTCACAACCTGGGATGCCGCTGTACCTGCCTTATCGTTCAAGAACCAGCATCGGACGGACGGGCCGCCTTGAGCATCCGGGCAAGTTCGGAGAACCTCCCGTCGGCGATGACCTCCTCCAGCGCGAGCGGAGTCTTCTGCCTCCAGTTGGGGTAATGGTCCACGATGCCCGGCATGTTCTGCTGGTTGAGCGTGCCGATGATGTCGTCGAGGCTCACGAGGAGAAGTTTGCAGGGAGTCTCCGCGAGGTACCGGTATATGGCAAGGCAGAGCCGGGGTGTCATGCCGGTCTTGAGCATCTCCTCCGGCGAGCTGCCCTCCGGCAGGAACCCCTGTGCCGCGAGAGCGGCGAGTATCAAAGCCTTGTCCCTTTCGCGGACCCGCAGCTGCTCATGGCGTTCTTCATGGTCGAACATGCCGAGTTCCTCCTTTGCCTTGAGGTCGGCGCCCAGCCAGTATCCATACAACGTCGGAAGATCGTGGGTAGTGACTGCACAGAGTGCCTTCTCCGGGTAACGGGCAGGCTCGGTCAACGCGGGGTCGGGGTAGTTTCTCTCAAAGTACAGGAGTCGGTACGAAAGCATGTCGCATCGTGCAAGCTCTTCCCGCACATTGTCTCCGATAGTGCCCAGATCTTCCGCGATGACCATGGTCTTGTTGCGTACGCTCTCGAGCGCGATGATCCGGCGTAGGTCATCCCATGGGCACTTGACGTACACGCCCTCTGTCGCCGGAGTGCCGCGGGGCACCCAGAAAAGCCTGAAGAGACCGAGGGCGTGATCTATCCGCAGGGCACCGAAGTGTCTCATGCTCTTTCTCAGCGTCTGTATAAAAAGTTCGTATCCGCTGTTTTTCATACTGTCAGGTATCATGGGAGGGAACCCCCAGTTTTGCCCTTGCGGGCTGAAGTCATCAGGAGGGGCGCCGACCTCTGCATCCCCGAAGAGGTCCTGATGATTCCAGACATCGCTCCCGCCTGTGATGGAGCCGATCGCGAGGTCGTGATAGAGACCTACATCGAGACCAACCCTTTGCGCTTCTTGACACAGGACGGAGAGTGCTTCCTCGATTAGCCACTGTGCGTAGCAGTGGAACAGTATCTCACGAGTATGGGCTTTCTTGAACTTAGACACCGCGGGGCTGTCCGGCCTCCGGTATTCGACTGGCCATTGCTGCCATGACGGTGTACCGTTCTTTTCCACCAGGTGCTCGGACAATGCCATGAAAAGGGCAAATGAAGAGAGCGCATCACCCTCGTCTGCAATGAATTTCCTGAAACTTCTCGCTCGCGATGTGTTCCGGCGATAGTGCTTTTCGTGGAATAGGGCAAATGCCTTTTCTATCAGTTCACGTTTGAGAGCGGCGACCCCGTCATAGTTGATCAATCTCTCAGACTTCAGCTTGACGATCTGTTCTTTTATCGACTTTGTCCTGACTTGCCTGGCTCCCCTGAGTTCGGGGATCTGCTCAATATCCAGGTACAGGAAGTTCTTGTAGAGCCTGCTCACCGGGTAATACGGACTTACGGCGACACGTTGCGAGTTGGGAGTGGCGTGGAGCGGGTTGATTCCGACGAGACTGCCCTCCAGGCTCGCGACCCATCCGGCGGTCTGCGAGAGATCCGAAAAATCCCCGACACCCCAGTTCCGAGACGAACGAATGGCGTAGAGGTTGCAATAGAGACCCCACCTTCTCCCGTTCTGAAGCGACTGCGGGACGTAGCACTGATCGGGGGCGACAATGAGACGGGCGGTCTTCGTGAGGAGGGAAGCCTTGCCGGGCAGGCCCCTGCGGGGATCATGGCACTCGACGGAGAGTCTGTGGTATCCGAGTTCGGGGGGGAGGGGGATTTGGAGATCCACTCGCGTGTAACACGTGCCGTCTATGCACTCCTCCTGAGCCGGGACGATCCGGTCTCCCGAGATGAGACCTCGCTTGTGTCGGCCGTCTTCGAATTGAACTGTCCACGCGAGCGTAACTCGTGCGATATGCCGGGCACTCAGAGGCAGGTAGACAGGCACTGTGACTGGAGTCTCAACGGCAGAGATGACATGGACGGGGTCCAGGAATCCTCTCCACGAGCGCCACCTGAGACGGCTGATTTCGGACTGAACATCTTCGGCAGAGTCGACCGTGAATCTCATAGCACGGAGAATGTCCCTCTTGGCGTGAAGGGGCGCTCCACGCCGGGTGCCGGAAATGTCCCAGTACTCCGGAATGACGCCGGCCAGAATTGCGAGATCTTCAATCAGTTCTTCGTAGGTCTGCATTTCCGACCCTCATCGCGCATTCGGTGGCGGTCCCGGAGAACAACAGCGCCGGGCATTAATCCGTCACGCAACCCTTGGCTGTCTCCGATTTCATTGTAAGAGCGATCTTCACGATGCCGGCTTCCCTGTCTTCTTTGAGGAGCCGCGCGTCGAAGATCCGCCACGCGTTTCTGAAACCCCGGCGCCCTCGAGTCTTCTCAGCTCACGTTCGAGCTTCCTGACGCGTGCGATGGCAGATGTCACCTTCCGATCGAGGAGCGGATTCGTTTCCTGCCCGCTCAGTTCGTAGACACGACCTCCGATCTCAGAAATCTCGCGCTGCACTTGTTTCTTCAGTCCGTAAATCCTATACTGACGTTTACCCTCCTCGGTGAGTTCTCCCGCTCTCCTCCTCATGTACGTCGTACCTTCTCTCACCGCCTCCACGCCTTCACGAATGCCCTGTTCCAGGTCCTGCCTTAACTTCGTCAAGAACTGCATGATAGGGTCTCCCCCTATTGCTTTTTCTCTGCGGTCGTTTCGTCCGCCGGCAGGAGGGACTCTTTCAGCTCCCGAACCTGGTCTCTCATCGCGGTCAGACTGTCATGCGCCGATTTTATCTTCTGGTTCCTCAGTTCTTCCTCTATGTTGATCGCGTCTATCTCCCATCGTCCGATCTTCGCCTGGATCTCTTCACGGTTAAGCGGTGCCTTCTTCCTGAGCGCAGCAGCTACGTATTTCTTCAGCTCATCTATCGCCGCGCCGACCTCCTGCAGCATACGTTCGGTATCGGTTTTCATCTTCGTCTTGTTCGCCTCGACGGCCAGGACTGCTTCTTGGGCTCGCTGCGATGACTCTTCCGCAAGCCTCTTCGCCTCATCGTACTTCTTCTTCGCCACGAGGTCCTTCGCCTTTGCCACCGCTTCCGCCGCCTGCTTGTAAAGGTCTGCAGCATAAAGATCCGCCTCCAGGGAGCGCGCGTGTTCGAGCGTCTTCTCAGCCTTCTCGATCTGCTCTGTGGGTGGTTGTGCGCAGCCTGAAAGGATGATGAGTATGATCAGGCAACCTGCCGTCATTAAGCGCATGAGTACCGTCTTCATCTTTGACACTACCTCCGTGGAGTACATGACGTTGTGATTATTGTACTTGATCGGGAACAATTTCGGAATTCCCCGGCTCAGACCAAGGCGTGCGGACGCACTGGGCCGGAAGACGTTCATGCCACGCAATTCACAAGTCGAGCCGCTTTGGAAATGCCTCGACCCGCCTCCACCCTGTTGCGCCGGCAAGCGTATGGATAATCGTGGCTAGGCTGGGCTCTTACGGGAACACATCCGTGAGGACCCCGACATTCGGAGATCCTCGGGCCGGACGGGATCGGAACTCCGAGGTGCGCCCGTCTTATGACGGCGACCGGCTGGGCCGCCACCCCTACGGCCTTACTTCTGCCCTGCTTGCGGGAGAACTATCGGTCAGCGCGGGCGGCGGTATCGGAACTGCCGCCCGATGACGACATTTTTTGCAGAGTCTCTTCTGCTTGTCTCTTCACATCAGGGTCTGTTTCTTTTGCGGCAAGGGTTCTCAGGGGAGGGATCGCCTCCGGGTCTCCGATCTCCCCGAGGGCCTCGATTGTGCTTATCCTCACCGCGGCGCTCTTATCGTTCAAGACAGATATGAGGTGCGGGACAGCCTTCGGGTTGCCGATCTTTCCCAGAGAGCGTATAGAGGCTTCACGCGTGAGAAGTTCGTCGTCATTAATACCCGTAATGAGGGCGCTGACTACGCGCGAATCGTCGTTGAAGCCGCCCAAGGCAATGGCTGCGTGAGATTTAATGGAAGGGCACAGGTTGTTCAGGAAGGGATCGTTGTATACGG
>JBLMXV010000167.1:0-3920 GCA_050257935.1 Chloroflexota bacterium | reverse complement strand
TGAAGGGAAGGTGAACCACGCCTCAGAGCGGGATTCCCGTCCACTGAAGCACTCATCGAGGTGCTTCCTGATGATCCGCGAGAACCTCTCTTCGCCCCAGACTTCAGCGACCGTCCTGCCGATGAATGACTCCCTGCTCCTGCTCTGGGCGAGGCAGTAAGACTCGTTCACCGCATCATACGTATAGTTCCTGTTGATGAGGCTCATGAACTCCTGCGCCGTGTTCACGATGAAGTCGTAGCGTTTGAGCATTTCCTCGGAAATTTTCCGTTCAGTGACATCGAAACAATACATGATCACCCGTTCGAGTTCACCGCGGCTGTCGAAAACGGGATGACCATGAGTTTCGATGGTCCTCAGGTCACCCTTTGCATCGCGGAGACTGTGCTCAACCACTACCGGCGCTCTCGTCTTCCGTATCACCTCGATGGCACTGCGAATGTCTTCAGCACCTCTCGGTCCTTCCGGATCCCGGTGGGGCTCGAAGCAGGCGGCTTGTTCCGAGAGTCCCGCACTGCGTGCTGTGCCATTGGCGAAGATAATCATACCGGTGTGCGCGTCGGCTACGTAGAAAGGAAATGAGAGCGCATCGAGGACTGCTCCGGCCGAGATCACCTCGTCTTCGCCAAAGCTGTCTCTTTCAGTCATAGTTCCCCCTAAGGCACTACAAAGGGTCTTGTAACCACGCTAAGTGTAGCAGCTTTTCGCCTCATCTGTCACAGGCTTTGCGAGTCCGGACCCTCTACTCCTTGACATTGCGGCTGTATTCAGTAAAATTGTGGTACCAGAGAAGAGTCGCCTCGCTCGTGACTTTAAGAGGATTTTCATCGACATACCCTGAAAGCACGAGGGTTGCCACACTCCTTCACAAGGAGGCACTTACTCCGACAATTTCTCATCGTTCTCTCCCGGGCACGGCAGAATGCACGGGGTGAGGGGGAAGACGTGCAGGGCATGCAGTTTGGATTGAAGATACCCTTGTCGCGAATCGCCAAGGTGTTTGCCTTCGGGCTGTTCACGGGCGTCATCGGACTGTGCGCCGCATTCCTGCCCGTCGGATATGATCTTGAGGAAAACCTCGGGCTCGGGCTGTTATTCGGATTGAGGGGACCCAGACAGCCGCCGTCGGAGGTCGTCGTTGTGAGCATGGACGAGGCGTCTGCACGTGCGCTTAAGGTCCCGGATAATCCCGACAAGTGGCCCCGTTCACTTCACGCCCGACTAGTTGATCGGCTCGTGAGTGCAGGCGCTTCGGTGATCACCTTCGATGTGTTGTTTCATGAAGACAAGGGCAGAGAAGAGGACCTGCTCTTCGCCCGATCCATTAGCAAGGCCCAGAACGTCGTCCTGTGCGAGGGAGTGAGACGCGAGAGGATTAGGGTCAGCGCCACTGAAAGCGAACGGCCGGGAGACGTCAGCATAGAACGCCTCGTTCTTCCGACCGCGACTCTTGGAGGACCGGCTGTCGGCCATGCGCCGTTCCCGCTGCCCAAGGTGCCGGTCAGGGTCAGCCAGTACTGGGCGTTCAAGACCGGGACGGGGGACATGCCGACTCTGCCCATCGTGGCGTTTCAGGTTTTTCACATGGGGCTGTATGATGAGTTCGTGAGACTGCTGCGCTACGCCATTCCCGCCCGCGCCGCCGCCGTGCCGACCCGTCGCGAGCTGGCGGGCGAGACGGCAGGAATCGAAAAGGCGGTCAGCGAGATCCGTGAAATCTTCAAGCAGGAACCCGCTGCGGCGGATCGGATGCTCAGCCGCCTAGAAGGGGGCGACGCGGGAATCGAGCGATGGAAGGTCGTCCCCCTGAGGTCGCTCATTCAAATGTACCGGGGGTCCGACAGCCAGTTTCTCAACTTTTACGGCCCGCCGGAGACGATCACGACGATTTCGTATCATGAGGTCCTGGGGCTGGGGGCCGACCAGGCGCTCGGGTCGCTCGATCTCAGGGGCAAGGCCGTGTTCGTCGGGAGCTCGGGAGCCGCCTTTTTCGAGCACAGGGACGGCTTCCACACCGTGTTTTCAGGTTCGAGCGGCAGGGATATCAGCGGCGTCGAGATAGCTGCAACGGCCTTTGCGAACCTGGTGCAGGGTGCTCCGGTGAGGCCGCTCTCGCCGGGTACCCAGGCGGCGGTTATCTTCTTCTGGGGGCTTGTCATAGCCGTGTCGTGCCGACTCTTGCCTATGTTCACCGCCATCGCGAGTGGCCTGGTGCTCAGCGGGGTATATCTCGTAGTCGTCGAGTATCATTTTACGAGATCGGCAATTTGGTATCCCGTCGTCATCACGTTGTTTTTCCAGACTCCCGTGGCGGTCTTCGGTGCAGTGCTCTGGAAGTATCTCGATACGAACAGGGAGCGGCGCAACGTAAGAAAGGCACTGAACTACTACCTGCCGAGCGGAGTCGCAGACCGGCTCTCGAAGAGCGTTGTAGATATGACCGCCGCCGATCAGCATGCCTACGGCATCTGTCTTTCCACCGACGCGGAAGGGTATACCTCTCTCTCGGAGCGCATGGGGCCGGCAGAGCTCGGGGCGTTTCTCAACCGCTATTACGAGACCATTTTCAGGCCCATACGGAGTCGGGGCGGCATAGTTTCTGACGTGGTGGGAGACGCTGCTCTGGCGGTCTGGGTGGCACCTCAACCTGAACGCGAGGGCAGGGAGGCGGCGTGTGCCGCGGCACTCGAGATCACTCGCGATCTCAAAGCTGCCGGGGGGGAGGCGTCGGATATGGAGGTGCCCACGCGCATTGGTCTGCACGCCGGAGATATCATGCTTGGCAACGTTGGGGCCATCGATCACTACGAGTATAGGCCGGTCGGGGATATCGTAAACACCGCCACGAGGGTCCAGGGACTCAATAAGCATATCGGGACCAGCGTACTCGCGAGCGCCGAGGCGGTGAAGGAGATTAGAGGCTTTCTCACGAGGGAGGTCGGCAGGTTTCTTCTGGCCGGTAAGTCGAAACCGCTCGTGGTGCACGAGATCATATGTCGTATTGAGGACTCGTGTCCCAACACGGTTGAGCTGCGGGACGCCTTCGCAGCCGGCCTGTCGGCTTTCAGGTCGCGGAGATGGGCGGAGGCATTGATGAGGTTTGAGGAATGCTGCGCACTTGCCCCCGGCGACGGGCCGAGCCGTATGTATCGCGCTCTCTGCGAGGAGTATGAGAAGAAACCGCCGGGGGAGGACTGGGAAGACATGATCCGTATGGACAGAAAGTGAGGCCGAATCGGCCTCCACTGGGGGCTCACTCAAGATGGAGGACGGCGCGTGAAACAATCGCCGATAGGCGAACAGGCACTCTTTAAGACTCTCGCTTCGCTTACCGAAGATCTTATCTTTGTTATCGATGCCCGGGAGACAGTGGAATATGTGAACCCGAGCACGGCGAGGATGTTCAGGGCCACCCCTGGAGACATGATCGGCAGGCGCATGAGAGACCTGTTCCCTCCGGATGTGCACGAGCGGCATAGCAGAAACGTCGGACAGGTCCTGGAATTAGGCGTAACCCTGACCTTTGAGGAATGGAGTTCTTTCCCTGCCGGGGACCTATATCTGAGCACGCAGCTCATCCCGCTCAAGGACACAAAGGGCACGGTGACCTCTATCCTCGGTGTCTGCCGCGACATTACCGAGGGGAGAATGAATGAGGAGAAGGTCGGCCATGCGAAGAGGGAGTGGGAGCGCGCCCTCGACTCGATGTCTGAGCTTGTCGCCATCGTGGACCTTCGTCACCGGTTTGTACGTGTCAACAAGGCGATGTCTGACAAACTGGGGGTCAAACCCCGTGACCTAGTGGGCAAGGTGTGCCATGAGACAGTCCACGCTGCCGGTGTTCCGCCCGCCTATTGTCCCCTAATGAAGATGAAGTCCGACTCAAGGGAGCACACGGCGGAGATACCCTGTGACGACGC
>JBLMXV010000166.1:0-34132 GCA_050257935.1 Chloroflexota bacterium | reverse complement strand
GGAGATGGGAGAGAATCCCCGGATATCCTTGTGATGGTGGTGCCGTGAGGCTCCTGCCGGCTGTCGGGCTGAAGACAAGGCTCAGCAATAAGGCAAGAGCGATGCATACTGTCAGACGGCGCGCCTTTCTGTGCACGTCCGGTGCGGTGTTTTGGGTTCTGCGATGCAACATGGATGTAAAGGCGGAACTTCGCATGGAAGACTCTTCTATTCTACGCGTTCGGGGCTCTTTCTTGCAAGATCATTTGTTCAGAGTAAGGACAAACTTCACACAGCGGGGGAGTGGTTCAGTTGTATTCCTGAGCGGGGCAGAGCGTCTCAAAGCCTTCATGAACGCGATGAACTGTGATTCAGGGTCCGGTCTTCTCGAGTGCATCACAAAGTGTGTTTTGAAAGGGACCTTACACGGTGGTCCGGAAATGAACAAGGTATCGCTCATAAAGTCTTTTCGGCATCTCTGCCCTGCTCATGAATGTTCCGTTTTGGCACGTCAGCGCTCAGTCAGGGTGAGGTGAGGCCCTTGATGCTGCCCTGGATTCGCGGATGAGCCGGGCCGGAGTCGGTCAGATGCCGACGTGCGTATCGGGGAACCGCAGTCCTGTCGTCAATACCTCCTGTGCGGGCCGCGATAGTAGTGTCCCCGGTAAGGGTAGCGCGGGTATGTCTTAAATTTGTAATAAAGAGGCCGATAGGGGATATAAGGCCCATAGTATCTGGGTGCATAATAGGGATAGACGAATGTCCCATAGGGATACACGTACACCGGTGGCGGAGGAGGTACGACGTAGTAGGGAAGCGTATCGAACTGTAGGAAAAGACCGCCTCCATAGAACGAACCGGATGCATAGACGTCATGGCCTGAAGCGACGGCGGGGAGGCTCATCGCTATTCCAAGAAGAACCAGGAGTTCTTTCCGCCTTTTCATGGCATATCACCTCCTGTCGGGTGAGGGGGTCACAGCGAAGGCAACCCTCTTTATTAGAGTCTACAACACTACGGTTGGTCTGTAAACCTGTCTCGTAGAAGGTATTGTAATTTGTGGTCGGCAGCGTGCGTTCGAGCGACTGCGGGGTTTAACCGTCTGTCTTGTAACACGCCCGCCTCATGAAACAATTCCGTAGCGGCAGCCTGACAAGTCCATTGCCCCTCACCCCGACCCACCGAATTCAGCCCCGGCGAGTCGATGTGGCAAGTAAAGCGGCCCGTGGATATGCGGAGAAGATAACAGGTAGAATACGAGATGGGTTTCACGATTGATCTCCACGTCCATACGAAGTACAGCGGCGATACCGACTCCGATGCCGAAGAGTGCGTGCTCAGGGCGATAGAGGTCGGCCTCAGCGGGATCGCTTTCACTGAACACTATTCCTACGACGCTTCTTGGTATGTCGATGCGCTGCGCGAGAAATACGGGAGCAGTATACGCATCTTCAGGGGTGTCGAGTTTTCGTGTCTGGACGGACACTGCCTCGTTTTCGGAACAAACACCGACAAGCTTTCCTTGCTACATGCGCGTGCCACTGAGGTGGTGCGGGTAGTTACCCTCAACGGCGGTGTCGTTATCCCGTCTCATCCGTTCCGCGGGTCGAACAGTCTCGGTGAGAGAATATGGACGCTGAAAGGCATCTCTGCCGTCGAAGGGTACAACGGGTGCAACCACCGCGCTTTCAACGAGATGGCGGTGTCAGCGGCGAAGACCCTTGGTTTGCCGTGTACGGGAGGTTCTGACGCACACCAGCCGGATGAAGTCGGACTGTGCTACACCGAATTCCATGGCGAAGTCACCTACCAGAACTTTGTTGAGCTTTTGAAGGCAGGACAGTACCACGGTGTGGATGTGAGAAAGGTCAGCAGGGGATGGACTGTCACACAGACCGCGGACTGAAGGGTCCCTCAATCCGAAGCCTCTTTGTCTTCTTCGTCGTCATCGCATGCTGCGTGCCGCAGGTCGGGCTTACGGCTGCCTTCGATGGACCGCTGGCGGTTCGAAATCAGTTCCCCCTCGTCCTTCCTGCTTTGCCTCCTTCCTTCGAATCGGCAAGACCAGGTGATTCGTTCTCGCTCAGTCTCTCTCACTCCAGCGTCAACCTTGTTCAAAATACCAGTCAGTGGACGGTCGGCCTCGATATGGAGATCACGGAACTCGCCTTCAGGTTGGCGAAACGAATCGGGGAACGATTTCAACTGAGTGCGACCGTTCCGATTCTCGTGTTTGGGAGCGGCGTAATGGATGAGCCGCTGGAGTGGTATCACCGGACTTTCGGGTTCCCTGACTACGGCAGGGAGAGCAGGCCGGACAACTCTTTTCTGTACGAGGTGAGTAAGGACGGCCGCCTCTTGATCAAGGGGCAGAACGGAAGGATCGGGATCGGCGACGTGAGGCTCGCGGCGCAATACTGCGTCTACTCGACCAACCCGGTGATCAGCCTCAGGGCGGAAGTCGAACTTCCCACAGGCGACGCGAAGGGCGGATATGGGAACGGATCCCTCGACACGGGCCTCTCGGTTCTGGTCGATGGTCAGCTTGGGCGGTCAGTGATGGTATACGGTAACGCCGGAATTGTCTTTCCAGGCGATCTCAAGGGATATGAGCGGGTCGATCTCGATGAGTTTGGCTTTGCTGCTGCGGGAGTCGAGGTGCTTCTTTCAGAGCGGTTCTCAGCACTCGGGCAGGTCATCGTGCAGGGAATGCCTTTCCCGAAGACGGGCATCTCAGAGATAGACGGCACCTCGTTAATCCTCTCCCTCGGCGCGAGGTATCGCTCCGGGCCCAACACCATCGAAGTGTCCCTGACCGAGGATCCGGGAGTGTCAGGAGCCCCTGATTTCACCCTCTCCGCGCTTTACAGAAGACGTTTCTGAAACACGGCACACGATGACCGTTATGTCGTGACTCTTTTTGTCTTCCGGTGTCAGGCAGCTTTTCGAATTTCAGGATCGGATCGCCATCAGATCGAGTATCTTTCGGGTGATATCGGGAGCCTGCATGAGGGAGGTCCCGATAAGCATGGCGTCGATACCGGCAGCATCGAGACTTTCCACGTCGTTCCGGTCCGTGATGCCGCTCTCTGAGACCACCGTTTTTCCCACGGGTATATCTCTCTTGAGTCGCAGGGTCGTCTGCAGATCTACTTTCAGTGTCCTTAGGTCCCGGTTGTTGATCCCCAGAATATCGGCATCGAGGAAGAGGGCCTTATCGAGGTCATCCTCGTCGTGGACCTCGAAGAGGACCCCGAGCGACAGCTCTCCCGCAAGGTGCAGGAACTCTTCGGCCTGACTGCGCTCGAGAATCGCCGCGATGAGGAGTATCGCATCGGCATGCAGGCATCTCGCCTCATAGAGTTGGTATTCGTCGAATATGAAATCCTTCCTGAGGACCGGTTTGGAAGTGACCGCTTTAACCATCCTTACATACTCAGGCTTGCCCTGAAAGAAGTCTTCCTCTGTGAGGACCGAGACAGCGTCGACGAGGCTTCGCTCGTAGATAGAGGCGATCTCCACAGGGTCGAAGTCCTTCCTGAGAAGTCCTTTCGATGGGGATGCCTGCTTCAACTCGGCAATCAGACGTATACCCCGGTTGCCCCGTGTGACTGCGTCCCGGAAGCCTCTCGGGCTGTCCAGATCGTGGAGACGGTGTTTTAATTCGGAGAGAGGGACTGAACTTTTCAGGTCCCTCAGCCGGTCCCGCTTCCTTGCTACAATCTGACGAAGGATATCCACAGTATGCAGCAGTAAATTGAATCGATGCTCACCGCAGGGCCGATACGTCGGTGAGAAGGCAGACTGCCTGTGCGGCCATGCCCTCCCCCCTCCCGGTGAACCCCATGCCCTCGTTTGTTTTCGCCTTGATGCTGATCACAGAACGAGGGATGCCCGCCCCCGATATCGCGTCCTTCATCGCAGCCGCATAAGGCGCCAGCTTCGGCTTTTCGGCAACGATGATCGCATCTATCCACGCGATTGTGAACCCCTCTGATGCCACCTTCTCCACGATACGCTTGAGGAGCATAACGCTTGATGCGTCTTTCCAGCGGGCGTCGGTATCGGGGAAGTGGAGCCCGATGTCTCCTGCACCGAGCGCTCCGATGAGTGCATCCGTGATTGCATGGCAGAGGACATCGCCGTCAGAATGCCCGAGCAGACCTCTGTGAAAGGGCACCTCAACGCCCCCGATGACGAGTCTCCTGCCCTCCACGAGGCGATGGGAATCGTAACCTAGTCCGACACGCATTTCCTGTAAAGAGCCTCTGCTGTCACGAGGTCGTCGGGCGTAGTGATTTTGATATTACGGTAAGCCCCCATGATTATTCGCACACGTCCACCGCACCGCTCCACAAGAGCAGCGTCGTCCGTGGCCCGAAACCCCTCCCTGTAAGCGTGCTCATATGCGCCTCTGATGACTTCGTACCTGAAGACCTGGGGGGTCTGGACGGCCCACAGGGATGGACGGTCGAGGGTCTTCTGAACGAAGAGGTGCTGCGCACCGCTCTCCCCTGAAGCATGCGTAACAGCCTGCTTCACGGTATCCTTCGGCGGGACTCCGGCGACAACGCCGTCGTAGCCGGACAGCGAGGCGAGGGCATTTTGAACGAGCTCCGGCTCTAGGAGGGGTCTCGCCCCGTCATGGACAAGCACGGTCGAGGCAGTGTCCCTGACTTCCTTCAGTGCTTGGTAGACGGAGTCCTGTCTCTCCTCACCCCCGGGCACAATGGCTGTTACCTTACTTATACTATATCGTGACATGAGGTCTCTCGCGGTATGGATGTCAGGCTCCCTAACCACCAGAATGATCTGGCTAATCTCGTCAACGTTCTGAAGCACTTCGAGGGGCCAGATGATCAAGGGTCTACCAAGGAACAGACGATAGGTCTTGACTTCGTGGGGGCCGAATCTCCTGCCCGATCCCGCTGCGGGCACGATTGCGATCACTGGCGTTTTCACAGTGTGGTCATGCGGAGTGTGGTGCCAACTCCCGTGCATCCCTGTAGCGGGCCGACACTACTCTTCTTCCTTCGGTCTTGCGAATATCATTCTGCCTGCCGTGGTCTGCAGAACGCTCGTCACGACCGTCTCGACGTTCTTTCCTATGAGACGCCTCGCGTTTTCGATCACCACCATTGTGCCGTCGTCTAGATAGGCGACTCCCTGGTTGTACTCCTTTCCTTCCTTCACTACAAAGAGGCTGAGGCTCTCGCCCGGCAGGACCACCGGCTTGAGGACATTGGCGAGTTCGTTTATGTTGAGCACCGTGAGCCCCTGCAGCTGCGCCACCTTGTTGAGATTGAAATCGTTGGTGACGATCTTTGCATTGAGGAGCCTCGCAAGGGCGATGAGCTTCGCGTCGACTTCCTTGATCTTGGGAAAGTCTTCCTCTACTATTCTCGCCTTGATGTGCGGCATCTTCTGGATTCGCTGCAGGATGTCAAGACCGCGCCTCCCCTTCGTCCGTCTCATGGGATCCGGCGAATCCGCGATATACTGCAATTCCTGGAGGATGAACTGGGGGATCACAAAGGTTCCTTCCAGGAACCCCACTTCGATGACATCGGCGATCCTCCCGTCGATGATGACGCTTGTGTCGAGCACTTTGAGGTCCTCTTCAAACTCTTGGCCTTTGAACAATCGCATTACCGCGGGGATGGTGAGATTCTTGCCTCTCTGCACCCCGACTATGAACCCCCCGTAACCGAGCACTCCGCTCAGGACGAACGCGGAAAGCTCCCAGGTCTCACGTGGCATGATGTGCATGACCGGGATCAGGAGGAGATGTGCGGCGACGAGCCCCATGACGAGGCCGGTGAGCCCGCCGAGAATATAGCCGATGGATACGGTTTGCATCCGGTGTTCCAGGTAAAGCGAGAGAGCCCCAACCAGGAGGCCTGCGACGGCTCCCTGTAAGGACAACCCGTATTGGGATCCGTACCAATACCCAGCCAGCACGAAGAGCACAGGCAGAGCGAGTCGCATTACGGGCCTCATCGGGCGCCCATCTCCTGCCGCAGGTGGCGGATCTGAAGGGTCACTATGACGGCGGAGTAAGGCCGACCCCACGGCCCCGCTCCTGTTGAAAGGGGAATTGCCATCGCAGTTCCGTTATGGTGAAAGAGCCACGTAGCTCTTCTTGCCCCCTCGGTTTATGAAGAGCAGAACTGTGGCATCGGGGTTCAGCTTGGATACTATCTTATTGAAATCGTTAAGGTCGTTGATGCGCTTTCTGTCGATTTCCTGAATGACATCGCCCTTTCTCAGGCCAGCATCTTCTGCGGGACTGCCCGGGTCTATCTTGACGATGACTACGCCTCTTTCGTCCCTGTCGAGGCCGAGTTGTTTTGCTATGGCCGTACCTAGGTCAACGACGGAGATGCCGGTGAGCGCATTTTCAGGAAGATCGAGGTCTCTGTTTGAGCTCGGCACGAAGTCGGCGATGTTTGCCGGCAATTCGGCAATCGTGACCGTAAGCGAGAGTTCCTTGTCAGCCCTCAGTACTTTTATCGCGACAGACGAACCTATTTTCGCCTGGGCCACGATGTTCCTCAGAGAGCCAACGTCAGAGATCCTTTTCCCGTTGAAGTCCAGTATCACGTCACCGCGTGTGATGCCTGCCTTCTGCGCGGGACTCCCTTTTACGACATCGCTTACGAGCACTCCTCTCGAGTCCTTGATGCCGAATTTCTGTGCCAATTCAGGAGTAAGTTCCTGTATTGTAACCCCTATCCATCCCCGGGTGACCTTGCCCTCCCTCGTGAGTTGATCCATTACGAGACGGACCATATTGCTAGGTACAGCAAAGCCGATGCCCTGGTAGCCGCCGGTTTTTGAAAAGATCGCTGTGTTGATACCCACGATTTCTCCCTTCGCGTTCACCAAGGGCCCACCAGAGTTTCCGGGATTTATCGCTGCATCGGTCTGGATGAAATCCTCATAGTCGGCGATGCCCACATCGGCTCTTCCCACGGCGCTGATGATGCCCATGGTGACCGTGTTGCTCAGGCCGAAGGGGTTTCCGATGGCGAGCACAAATTCGCCGACCTGGAGCTTGTCCGAGTCTCCCCAGGGAATAACCGGAAGTCCCTTTGCATCGATCCGGATGATCGCGACATCGGTCTTGGGGTCGGAGCCTATCACTTTGGCCTTGAATGTCCTCTTGTCAAGCAGAATCACCTTGATCTCGTCCGCCCGTTCGATGACATGGTAGTTTGTCACGATGTACCCGTCCGGCGATGCGATGACCCCTGAGCCAAGACTCTGTTCTTTCCATCTCTTTGACCTTCCGTTGGGAAAGGGATAGAAGAAGTCGAAGAACTCGTCGAAGGGGTGCTGTCTGGTGACGGTTTTTGTTGTTGAAATGTTTACCACCGCCGGCGAAGCGGCTCTTACAATGTCCGAGAAGGCTTTGCTCGTCTCCTGGACATGCTTGGGAATCGAGGGAATAAACGGCGCGTAGGAGGGCACTGCTGACCTGGTGATGAAGTAGTAAGTGATGCCGCCAAGAAGAAATCCGACAAGAAGGAGGGCGGGTATCCAGAGCAGCTTTTTCGACATGTGCTTATTTTAACACGAACTTTCTCACGTCCCCAACTCGCAGGGTAATCTTGTGGGAGTCCAGGTGCTCAAGCATGGGAAGGGCATATTTCCGCGAAGTTCCAAGGATGTCCCTGAACTCGGCCACGCTCATGTCCTGCTTCTTCGCGAAGAAAGATCGCAGGATCGAGAGCATAGCGTCATAATGCTGCCTCGTCATATACAGGGAATCGTTGATCCGTACGAGTGCGCCCTCGTTGGCGAGGAGGCGGAGCAGGTCGCCCAACTCTTTCTCTTTTATGGACAATGATTCAGCCAGGTCAGATCTCAGAGGAGGCTGAAATCCGTTCGCGCCGAGGATGGTGAGTATCCGGTCTCTCATGTTCTCGTCAACAGTGGTGAGCATTACCTTAAACTCTCTCAGGCGGAGCGTCTCTTTTTCAATGACCACGTCCTCTATCGAGGGTAGTAGGCTAGTCGCTTTCTCCAACCGTTTGGCGTCGAGTTTAAGGTGTGATCTCAACTCGTCCTTGGGCATGCCGGGCTTAAGGGGGTTTTCTTTGTGGTAGCGGGAAAGCACCTCGCGGAGTGTCTCCCGAAACACCTTCAATGTTTCGTGGTGAAAGAGCTGGTCCTGAACCCTGTGCAGGATGCCTTTGGCGACGAGAGACTGGATCGCGGCGGAGATCTCCGGGAGATCGCCCTGCACCCAACCCTCGATCTCGCTGACGCTGCACCCCTCAATATGTGCCCGTCTCACCTTTGCGTCAATCTTGTCCCGGATGCTGCCCTCTTCGAAAACGGCGAGATCGTCCAGGCCGGTCTTTCGCTTCCGTTTGACTGGATGGGGATCGAGTATCTCACCGCCGCCAATCGTCTCGAGGGGCGAGAATCTCCTGATGATGTACCGATCACCTGAGAGGGCAACGACGGGGTCTTCGAGGCGGTACTGGCAGTAACAAGATTCGCCGGCCTTTATCTCTTCCCTGTCATACAGTATGATCCTCGCCGTCGTCTCGGATGTGCCGCTGTAGAAATGCACAAGGCTCCTGCTCTTCAGGAGAGGGGCATCACGCAGCATCTCGAGGTGGGCGTCGATGGCGTGCGTGGGAACGAGCCTGCCGGGAGTGACCACCACGTCTCCCCGGCGCAGGGTATCCTTGTCGACACCCTGGACGTTCATTCCGATCCTCTGGCCTGCGAATGCGCGCTCTGCGCTCCTGCCGTGGCTCTGGAGTCCGCGGACCTTGCTGGTGATCCGGGAGGGCAGTATCTCCACAGGGCTGTCGAGTGATATGCTGCCCGAAAGCGCAGTTCCCGTGACGACAGTGCCGAATCCCTTGAGGGTGAAGACCCTGTCGATCGGCAGCCTGAATAGGCCGTTCACCAGTTTGGGCTTCACAGTGTGGGCGACCCTGCGAATCTCTTCCCTGAGGACATCCAGGTTCGCGCCGGTTCTGGCGGAAACCGGTATGATGTGCGCGCCCTCGAGGAAGGTGCCGTGCACGAAATCTCTTATATCGTCACTGACGAGATGGAGCCACTCTTCGTCCACCAGGTCCGCTTTGGTGAGAGCCACGATACCTGCCTTGATCTTGAGGAGTTCACAGATCGCAAGGTGCTCCCTGCTCTGTGGCATGATCGACTCGTCCGCGGCGATCACCATCATGACTACATCGATCCCGCCGGCTCCGGCGAGCATGTTCTTTATCAGTCTCTCGTGTCCAGGGACATCGACGATGCCCACGGTGAGACCGTCAGGATAGGAGAGGTTCGCAAAGCCGAGATCGATCGTGATACCCCTCTCCTTCTCTTCTTTGAGGCGGTCGGGGTCGATCCCGGTAAGCGCCTTCACAAGCGAACTCTTCCCGTGGTCGATGTGGCCCGCAGTGCCGAGTATCACGTTCTTCACGATTTCTGAAGCTGTCACTTGCACTTGAGGACCGGACGGTCTGCTTTCCATGTTCAGCTTTCCTTGACAAAGCGGGAGAATCCATCGAGGAGTCTCAGGCCCGTCTGCTGGCTCTTTTCCGGATGAAACTGAGTCGCCACAATGTTTTCATCCCAGACCATAGAGACAAAATCAATTCCGTAGTCCGTGCGGCCTGCTACGATTGTTTCATCCTCCGGGACCACGTAGTAAGAATGCACGAAATAAAAGTATGACCCGTCAGGAACACCCCTGGCCGCGGGTGGTACGCGTTGCAATCTGACGGTGTTCCAGCCCATGTGAGGCACCTTCAGGTCCTCAGACCCAGGTTGACCGTCAAACCGGAACCGAGTCACCCTTCCCTTGCAGAGATCGAGCCCCCTGCAGATACCGAATTCTTCCGATTCGCTGAAGAGGATCTGAAGGCCGAGGCAGATCCCAAGGTAAGGCTTTCCCTTCCGGACCTCCCTGACGATCACATCGAGAAGTCGCAGCTCGTCAAGGTTCTTCATGCAATCCCTGAACGCACCAACCCCGGGAAGGACGATGCCGCGAGAGTCTGTGAGGGCCTTAGGGTCAGACGTGACCCTCGCTTCAGTTCCTATCTTGGTGAAGGCCTTTTCAACACTACGTATGTTCCCCATTCCGTAATCGACTATAGCTATCATCCGGATATCCCTTCAGGCGGGAGTGTGAAGCGAGCGGCAACTCTCCTCATGTCGTTCTATACTATATCATGATCATGACAGCGATGACGACATGAAGGGATGTCTTGTGAAAGGAGGAGATGATGTCCGAGTGGTGTAATGTCTTTAGTAGTATTCTGGCGCAGTCTCGGGGATATGACTGGGGGATGGGGCCGGGAATGATGTATTGGGGCTCAGGCATGGGCTGGTTCTGGGGCATCCTCATGTTCGCATTCTGGTTCGCCCTTATGGTGCTCCTTTTTCTCACAATCAGATACCTCGCGCTGCTTATACGCGACAAGAGCCGTCCTCCGAGGATCGAGGAGTCTTCCCTCGACATCCTGAAGAAACGATATGCGGCGGGTGAGATCGGGAAGGAAGAGTTTGAGGAGAAGAAGCGGGATCTCGGGAAGTAGAAAACGCGATCTGTTTTTACCCTGGTGCCGACGCGTGGGCGGTGGTTTTCTTAGCACACTACGCTCGCGTAACGCGAGTTTTTGCAACCACGAGGATGCGATGTCCTGCTCCTTCGGGCAGGGCAGCATAGGCCGTCGTCACCTCCAGGGTTTCGGGAAGAGTCTCGAGTTCGCGTTTCAGCTTCGGTCCCTTGCTCAGGATAAAGCACCCTCCCCTCTCGAGCAGGTGGCCGGACCTCTTCGCAAGTTCAGCTATGCTAAACAGCGCTCTCGTTACTATGCAGTCGAAACGGCGGTCCCTGATCTCCTCGGCTCTTGACTCCAGTACCTCCACGTTTCCAGTCCCGAGTTTCCGCGTGATGTGTCTCAGAAAGGCGCATTTCTTCCTGGACGGCTCCACGAGGGCAACTTCAATGTCAGGCCGCACGAGGGCAAGTGGCAGCCCGGGAAATCCCGCTCCACTTCCAACGTCCGCAAGGCGCTCCCTGCCCGACGGGATGACTCTGAGAAAGAGGAGGGAGTCGAAGAAGTGTTTCACTATGATGTCTCGGTCATCTTTGAGAGAGGTGAGGCTGTAAGCGCGGTTCCACTTCTTGAGCTCGCTCAGATAGACAGCGAAAGCGGTGATGAGGGGGTCTGAGGGAGTGATTTCAAGATCGGCGAGCCCCCGGATCAAGAATTCGCGGCTGCTTTCCAATGACGTTCCACTGCCACGAGGAGAACGGCGATCGCAGCGGGGGTGAGCCCCGGGATCCTGCTCGCCTGGCCTATTGTCTCAGGCTGGACTTCCGAGAGTTTCTGGACGACCTCCCGCGACAGACCGGGGATCGGCGCGTAGTCGAAGCCGGAGGGTATCTTCCTGGACTCGAACTTCCTGAGTTTCTGAGCCATTTCGGACTGCCGCCGGACGTACCCCTCGTACTTCACCGAAATCTCCGCGAGGAGTTCGATCTCGGCAGGTATGCCGGCAGGAGGGGGTGAAAAGCTTCTCAGAAAGTTGTACCTGATCTGGGGTCTCTTGAGGATTTTATCGAGCGTTGTGTCTTCAGAGAGAGACGCAGTGCCGAGGGACACGAGCGCCTCGTTGAGCTCCGGGGAGGGCTTGATCCGTACGGTCTTCAGACGTACTATCTCCCGCTCCAACTGGCTCTTCCTGTGAAGGAACTGATGATACGTTTCTTCTTTCAGGAGACCGATGCGATGGCCTGTCTCCATGAGCCGGAAGTCGGCATTATCATGTCTCAGGAGTAGCCGGTATTCCGCCCTTGACGTGAACATCCGGTAGGGCTCATTGGTCCCCTTTGTGACCAGATCATCGATCAGCACCCCGATGTATGCCTCATCACGCCCGAGGACGAGCGGTTCTTTGCCTTTCAATCTGAGCGAAGCGTTGATCCCTGCAATGAGGCCCTGCGCTGCCGCTTCCTCATAGCCCGACGTGCCGTTGATCTGTCCGGCGAGGAAGAGCCCGCTGATTCTCTTTACTTCGAGGCTATGCCTGAGTTGGGTGGGATACACGAAGTCGTACTCGATAGCGTAACCGGGACGCATGATCTCGGCCTCTTCCATGCCTGGAATGCTCCGCACCAGCTCAATCTGAACGTCATAGGGCAAGCTCGTGGAGATGCCATTCGCGTAATACTCCGTCGTCTTGAGACCTTCAGGTTCGAGGAACACCTGGTGCCTTTCCTTGTCTGCGAATCTCACCACCTTGTCTTCTATAGAAGGGCAGTACCGAGGGCCTGTCCCCTTTATGCGACCGCTGTACAGAGGAGATCTGTCGAGGCTGCCTCTGATTATCTCGTGAGTCCTGCTGGTAGTGTAAGTCATATAGCAGGGCAATTGGGGGTTTGTGATACTGTCCGTAGAGTACGAAAATGGCAGTGGCGGATCATCTCCCCATTGCGGCTCCGTCATAGAAAAATTGATGGTCCTCGCGTCGATTCTTGGTGGAGTCCCGGTCTTCAGCCTTCCGAGTTTCAGACCGGCTTCTCTGAGAGAGTCTGAGAGACCCATCGAAGGGAATTCCCCTGCCCTGCCTGCATGGAACTGCTCGAAACCGATGTGAATCAGGCCCTTGAGGAACGTTCCTGTAGTGATGATTACTGCATGGGCGCCGTAGCAGACGCCGAGAGAGGAAATCACTCCTCTCACCGCTCCGTCCTGGATTAGGATCTTCTCGACTGTACCCTGCTTGAGGGTGAGGCGCTCCTGCTGTTCTACGGTTTGCCTCATGGTGATCCTGTAAAGTACCCGGTCTGCCTGGGCTCGGAGCGACCAGACGGCGGGCCCCTTCGAGAGGTTCAGCATCCTGAACTGAATTCCCGCCTTGTCTGTGACCTTTGCCATCTCGCCTCCGAGGGCGTCAATCTCCCTCACGAGATGGCCCTTTGCGAGCCCCCCGATCGCGGGATTGCAGGACATCTGCGCAATTGTGTCGAGATTCATCACGAATAGGCATGTTTCCAATCCGAGGCGCGCGGAAGCTAGAGCTGCCTCGCACCCCGCATGGCCGGCTCCCACGACGATCACATCGAAATCGTGCTCTTTGTACATGGGATCTATTATAGCACCCTGCGCGGCCTCGCAGACCCGGCACTTTACCTTAAGCTCTATCGGCTCTCGCTGTGCCCTCGCCCGGCATCGGGGTTCTCTTCTGGTACTGGAACCTTGCCCATGAGTCTTTTCACCCGCAGATACTCGACGAGGCCCCACATGCTTCCCGCGACCATGGAGAGAAACCACAGGAGCGAGAGGGTCATCGACAGTTCAGACGGGATACCGACCGTGGCGAAGAGCACCACGAAGGCGCCTTCCCTGAAGCCCAGTCCCGAGATCGAAAGCGGGATGAGTGAGGCGGTGATGGCAATAGGAACGAAGACGAGAAGAGAGAGGAATGAAATCTTGAGGGAAAGTCCCACTGACAGGACATATACCGCGAGTATGCCCAAAAGCTGCACTAGCAAAGAATAGAGGAACGTTCTGAGAAGCAAGGCACCGCGACTTCTGTAGAGATCGAAGTACTCGTACACCTTGTTGACGAATCCGAACCTGCTACCGAGTTTCAGCACGAAGAAGAGAACGCTACCTCCGACAAAAAGGGAGAAGATCAAGGGGATGAGCCATTTGAGCGACGTGCCCACCACGTATCGGAATCCTACGACGAAGGCGAATAGATTGATGATCAGAAGAGCTGAAAAGCCCATATACCGGTCCATGAACACCGAGGCAAGCGAAAGGGCGACCTTGTCTAATCGCAACGCAGACGGGCTCAGCGACCTGGCGCCATCCTCATCGCGGAGTGACTTCAGGTGCCTGCTCAGGTAATACGCCTTCACGGCGTCGCCTCCCACGATGCCCGGCAGAAAGATGTTGAAGAAACAACCGATGAGGTAAAGCGCGTACATGTCCCTAGTCCTGATTCTAAAGGGAATGAAAGTACGCCAGCGGATGGAGGACACGTACATAGCCACCAGATAAAACCCCATGGCAGCGAGAAACGACGCGGGGCGAACTGATGACATGGTCTTGATAAGCGGCTGGACCCCGACCTTCGACACGAGGGCGAAACACAGGGCAAGGCTGAAAGAAACCTTTACGAGAACGACGGCAACCTGCCTTGTGCGCTTACTTTGCGGGGCCAAGGATCTTCTTGAGGGCGTAAATGGGTTTTTTCTGGCTCTCGTGGTAGACCCGGACGATCATCTCCCCGATCAGGCCCATTCCGACGAACTGCACTCCGACGAGGATAAGGAGGGCGCCAAGGAGGAGCAGGGGCCTTCCACCGATAGCGGTGCCGCTCAGCAGCTTCTCGGCAGAGAGGTAGAGAGATATTGCGAAGCCAGAAAGGCTGAAGATCACGCCGAGGGGCCCGAAAAACTGGATCGGCTTTGTCGAGAAGCTCTGGAGGAACTTCACGGTGATCAGGTCGAGGATGACCTTTATTGTTCTCGATATCCCGTACTTCGAAGTGCCGCGCAGTCTCGGATGGTGTGTGGTCTCGATTTCCTTGATTCTAACTCCGTACCAGCTCGCGATGGCGGGGATGAACCGGTGCATTTCACCATAAAGCCTGAGATTCTTGATCACCTCTCTGCGGTATGCTTTCAGGGAGCAGCCGTAGTCGTGTAACCTGACTCCTGTGACGCGGCTGATAAGCCAGTTAGCGAGTGCGGAGGGAAGCCTCCTCGTCAAAAACGGATCTTTACGCTTCTTACGCCAGCCGCTCACGAGGTCACATCCGTCGATCGCCTCGATGAGCCTCGGGATGTCCTTCGGGTCATTCTGGAGGTCGCCATCCATGGTGATGATGATGTCGCCCCTCGTGAAATCGAACCCGGCGGCAAAGGCGGCAGTCTGACCGAAATTCCTTCTCAGGCTGAGGATGAGCACGGTCTTGTCCGCGCGCTGTATCTCCTCCAACAGGGTGAGAGTATTATCGGTGCTCCCGTCGTCGACATAGATGATCTCGTACTCCTGGCCGAGGCCGTCGAGCACCTCCTTCAAACGGCTATGCAGGATCTCAACATTCGCTTCTTCGTTGAATAGCGGTATCACAACCGAGACAGTCACTTTTTCTCCTAGTATATAGTTGATGGTTCCGTCTTGAGCCCCCTGAAATTATAACAGACAAAAATCGAATATTCCCTTATGAGGTGCCCCCGCTGAACTACGCGCAGGGTATTCTTTTCGCAGATGTCGAATGCCTGCGCAACTGGCTCCTGTATGGACCTGTTGCCTATCCGCACATAGACCGCATTGATAGGCGACGGCGAGGCGCGAGTCTTCTTGATGCGCTCCGCCGCATTGTTTATATCGGGCCAGAGGTCGTACTGGTTCATCCTCCTGCCCAGATTGATGCAATAGGTCACAGGATGCCCCCGCACATAGAACGCCAATTCACTCGCCACCTGGTAGGAATCGGAGAAAAGGAGCACGTCTCCCTCAGTCGCCAGGGAGGATGTGATTCTGCCGATCTCTCTGCCAAGTTCCTTCCAGCCCCTCAACCGTGCCGAAGGGTCAAGTGAGGGAGGCAGAATACCCAGTGCCGGGACGGAATATGAGAACACGGTGATGAGGAGCGCGAGCACTATCCCTGCCCGGGTTATCGTTCTCTCCCGTCTCGGAGCGCTTGACGCCCTGCTGTTTGAAAACGCTGCCATGCGGGCGAGGGGAATCATGCCGGTGATGTAACCCATCATTGCCCAGTTCGCCTGGACTTTGCCCTGCAGACTCTTAAGAAGAAAGAACAGCACTATGGGAAGAGAGAACCACACAAGGAACCCGTGAGACAGGGAATTCTCACCCTTTCTGTATTTATAGAGGCCATACCACACCATGATGAAGAGTATAGGAGTAACCACGCCGGCCTGAGAACCCAGAAACTCAAGAAAGTATTTTAAATTAAAAGAAAAACCCTCAGCAAGATGTGCCTGACCCGCTGTATGCTTCAGAGTGATCCAGTCGTGATGCGCGTTCCAGAGGATGACGGGACTGAAGATAACGGCGGAGATGACAAGTGCGAGGTACGGCCCGGCTGTCTTGAGGAGACTTCTCTTCTCGGAAAAGACAAGAAAGAGAAAGGCCGCCATCGCAAAGAAAGCCATCGTGTATTTCGTCAGAAGGCCGAGTCCGAGGGCGACTCCCAGCGCGATCCAGAGCGTCACCGGTATGTGTGGTTCAGGGGGCGCCGATGAGCTGTCATTGCGAAGCTGCTCACTTGACACCGCCCGCCACATGAGGAGCAGGGAGGCTATCCAGAAGAAAAGGAACGGAGAATCAATGGTGAAGATGACCCCAAAGGCAGCGTAAAGCGGGACGATTTGGAACAGGAGGGCCGTGTACAATGCCGTCAGGCTATCACCGTACATCACTTGGACCAGCCTGAAAAGCAACGAACTGCCCAGGGCCGAGAAGAGTATCGCCATGAAGCGAACCCCAAATTCGGTATCGCCGAACAGCGATGTGCCGAGGTGAATGAGGTACGCGATTGCAGGCCCCTTCGAGTAGTAACTGAGATCAAGGCGCCGCGACCATTCCCAGTAGTGGGCTTCATCGGGACTGAGGTCCAAAGGCCCGTGGAGGATGTAGAAGATCCTGAACAGGCTTATCGCTACGAGAGTCGAGACGAGCACTGTGGCATGCGGATTCGCCCGGTGACGTTTCTTTGCGAAGTTGAAGCAGGCGATGAGCGTTAGTGCAATGCAACTCCCGAGCGCTGCGCCTGCAATCACATCTCCGGGATAATGGACCCCGACATAGACCCTTGAAAACGAGACCAAAACAGCGAGCACCATCGGCCAAAGGCGCCAGGCGCGGCTCATATAATCCCTGGTGAGGATCAGGAGCGCCGTAGCATAAGCAAAGGAATTGGCAGCGTGACCAGAAGGCATGGACCACGAACCCGTACATCCCACGAGGAGTCTCACTCCCTCCAGTGCCGTACATGGGCGCACCCTTTCGATGATGTGCTTCAGCTCATTTGCCATCCAATCTGACATGAGGAAGGAAAAGACCGCGATACAGGTGGCCCAGATTGCTGATGGGAGGTGGGATGTGTCGGCGGGGAAAAGACCTTTCCGGCCATTCGAGGTGCTTTCAACGGAATCTGACCAGCCTGTGAGGGCCGTTGTCCGCGCTTTCCAGAACATGCACACCACGAAGGGGATGAGCAGAAGGTAGCCCCTTGCGGAAAGGGCCGGCATCAGGATGTCGAAAAAGCTATTCGCGGCTCCCCCGTTGATGAGGTGAAAAAGCTCTTGATCGATTATTCCGAATTCTTTCACGGTTGGGCTGCAGTTTCCGCTCCGGACGGTTCATCCGGATGACACTAAGGTCGCTAGGTTCTTGTCTCGTCTCAGGATTTGGCTATATGTTACCACAGCGTACACAGGGTTCGAAGGCTCTGAATGAATTGTAAGACACTTGAATTGGATCTTCTTATCATTGATTACAGCGCATTCGTTGCGTCATCAAGGCTGGAGGCTGATCAGGCAAGAAGTGGCAGTGTTAATGGAGGGTATCATTATTAACGAACTGTCGGAAGCAGTCCGAAAAGCGATCGGATTTCACCTGATCGGAATGTCCTTTCGCCGCCTCCACCTGAAATCAGATGAGTGATACGCTGAATACGGACTAGAGGCGGTAAAGGTCGGGCCTCCTGTCTCCGAAGAGGTCGTTGAGGGAGGTGATCGATTTGTCCCTCGCCAGTTCCGGTGAGATTTCTGCGATGAGGAGAGTCTCCTGATCCTCCTGTGCGGAAGCAAGCACGCTGCCTTCGGGTGAGGCGATCAGGCTCCTTCCGATGAAGGTGAGGGGCTTCCCTTCCGTTCTCGCCTCGACCCCTATTCTGTTGGCGGTGATTGAGAAGACTTTGTTTTCGAGACACCTGATGGGCATTGCCTGCGGACAGTAAGGGAGTACAAGGTTGGAGGGATGGGCGATCACTTCAGCTCCCGCGATGGCGAGGGTACGCATTGATTCCGGGAAAAACCAATCGAAGCAGATCATTATCCCTATGCGGCCAATGGCCGTGTCCCATACCTTGAATCCGGTGTCTCCGCTCGTGAAGAAGAGCTTTTCTTCAAAAAAAAGATGGCTCTTGCGGTATAGCCCGATGACCCCTGAGGGCCCCGTGATCACTGCACTGTTGTAATACTTTCCGCCGGCACGCTCGGGAAGTCCCGCAACGATGTGCATTCCGGCGTCCCGGGACAGTTCGGCTAAGAATCTCGTTGTTTCTCCCCCGGGGACCTCTTCGGAGAGTTCAGACACTTCCGCGGATGTAACAAACTGATATCCTGTGGCGAAAAACTCCGGCAGAACAAGAATATCGACGTCAGCTCCTTTCACGGCGGCAGCGACATGCGCGAGGTTCTTGTCTTTTTCTCCGAAGATGGGGTTCGATTGGTAAAGGGCTGCCTTCATTGGGGTTGGACCCTCGGGACTTCGGAGACGATGAGCGGGAAACTCTTCCGCACCTCTCTGTTTACGAGGATCTTGAAGTCATAGTTGCCGAAATGATCGAACTTCAGATTGTTCAGCTGGATCACCTGATTTACGCTCACCTGCTCCCCGGGGGGCGGGGAGCCGAACTTCAGGTCCCCCTCGATTGAAAAGAGCCTGATCCCATCGGCGTCGATCAGGTCCACCCTCACCTGATGGTCTCTCTCCGCGTCGGCGCGGTCTGCCTCGAAGGTGGTTACCAGGTGCATCTGGGGATGCACGAAAGGCAATGTTGAGGCAAAAATACGGTTGAAGATGCCGAGGATGTTGAGCTTGCCCTCCCGTGAAACGTTTGCGCAGTCCGCGAGCACGGCGAAAGAAATGGTAATCATTCTCCTATCCTTTCAGTGTTCCACGTGGAACACACGGTCAATCAAAGGCCCCGCACCTATTCTGGGCCGGATGTCTCGTACCTTCAGCCATTGCGATCCATGAGGTTATTGCTTCCTTGCCTTGCCAAGCAGTGTTCACGTGAACATCCGCTTGGCAAGGTCAGAACCATTCACGCCTCCTCGAAAGCGACGAGGGATGCGATGGCAGAGGCCTCACTTGGGCGCCACCTTACCGCATCCCCACCGGATTCGGTCGGCTTGATCTGTGCGGTCCGGGCGACCCAGTGTCTTAGCATAATTATAGAGCATTTCCGCTGTCCTGTTCATGGTTTCGCCGGAGACCTGGGCAGGGCGAGCCTGCATGTCGCAAGCGGGACCGGGCAACAAAGAGACAACTTCCGCTCCGGCGGTCTTTGTACTTTGCGCTTGCCGCTACAGTCTCGAAACTCACCCTTCGGGCCGGATAGGGGAAAATGTTTCACGCCGCTTCGTAAGATCTGCTGCCGAAAAAAGATCGAGTCGCTCCATCCTGCACTCTTTATTACTGCAACAGTTCCTCTCTGGCACCCATAACTGTTGCTTCCGTATTTGAGTCTACTCCTCCCTAGTGCTGCCACGGATATGTGATTAAACCGGATCAGCTTGCGACCTCCCACACATCAACGTCGCCGCCGGGCTCGCAGGGGATGATTCCCGTGGCGACTTTGTACGAGATCTCTGCCACTGTCTGCGGGGACCTGCCCTGATAGCCGGTCAGTGCGGTGGCGGTGAGGTCGGGGTTGAGGCAGCAGATTCTGAGATGAGGGAGTTCCTGGGCGAGAGCCTGTGTGAACCCTCGGACACCGAACTTTGTCGCGCAATACACTGCATGGTTCCCTCGTGCCTTCTTGGCAAGGGCGCTCCCCACGTTGATGATCATGTCCCGCACTAACGGCATGAACACGCGGGTGACTTTTATGAGGCCTTCCAGGTTCGTCCTGACCTGACCCTTAATGTCCGACAAGGTGTGGTCCTTCAGCCTCTTGACAACGGCGGTGCCCGCATTGTTGATAAGTATATCGATAGCGCCATATTCCACTGCGACACGATCCCGTGCGGCCGCGATATCAATGTCCCGCTCAACATCGAGCTTGATGAGGATGACGTTGGATGCCCCGACGGCCCGGCAGTGCTGCACTGTGTCCAACCCCTCTTTTTCTCTTTTGTGATAGGTAAGGATTAGGCGTGCCCCCTCCTTTGCGAAGCGAATGGCGACTTCCTTACCAATCCCGGAACTGGCTCCGGTGATGAACACGACCTTCTCTTTCATAGCACGCGTTCCTTCCTCAGCAATCTACTTCACACGCTATGTGCGAGTCGGGGTGGATGAACCTAAAGATCATTCTGAACGATACCTCTTCTTTGTTCCCCCAGCGGATCCAAGTCGAAGCCCAATCACACACAGTTAACGAAGAGGCCGGACGTCAGATAGAATCCATCGTTTTGGAGGAGCCTTGAGTCGACTCCACACTGGCACTCCCGCATATGCACTGATACCTGCGTTAGCAAATCCGGTGAGAGAGCGAAATGTTCCACGTGGAACATAAGCGAGGCCAGCCTCCATGATTCGCGCACCGAGCTATCTGTGGCGGGCCAGCATAAGCGAAATCCATCGCTTTTGATCTACTGACACTCTTGAGCTTGAGCCGCCTCCGACCTGATGCTATTGTGAGCGTATAAATTAAGATGAGCTAGAGGACGTTCCACTGCTGTGGCAGAAATAGCCGCTCGTAGGTCATCATTGCAAAGCGGTCCGTCATTCCGGCGATGAAGTCGCACACAATCAGGTGCCTCTCCATGCCGTTGCTCGCAGCCTTGCCGTCTTGTGCAATTTCCTCTAGGTGATCGAGGTAATAAGCGTACAACGACGTGAGAACGCCCCTGGCCTTAGTGAACTCCGCCATGATGTGCCTGCTCTCGTATACGCGCTCAAAGAGAAAATCCCGCATCCCGCCCACGAACCCGGCAATCTCATCGCTCATGGAAACATGCATGTAATCTGCAGCAACAGTGGCGCCGATGACGTCTCTGACCATGATGTCTATCCTCTTTGAATAAGAGTTGCCGAGGTTGCGGAGGATTTGACGCGGCACTTCACTCTTCCTGATTACGCCGGCTCTAAGCGCGTCGTCCAGATCATGGCTGATATAGGCGATGATGTCTGACAGGCGGACTACCATCCCCTCGAGGGTCGCTGGCCTGCCTGAGGTCGTTCCCGGCAGTATCAGACCCTTCCCTTTGGAATGCTTTGCAATGCCGTCTCTTACCTCGAAGGTGAGATTGAGTCCCACCCCTCCTTTTTCAAGGAGATCGACTACCCTCAGGCTCTGAGCAAAGTGGTCAAAGCCGCCGGGATGAATGGCGCGGAGGGCTGCCTCTCCCGCATGACCGAAAGGCGTGTGACCAAGGTCGTGCGCCAGTGCAATGGCCTCGACGAGATCTTCGTTCAGCCGCAGCGCCCGGGCAATGGTCCGGGCGATCTGTGAGACCTCGAGTACATGTGTGAGCCGGGTCCTGTAATGGTCCCCCCTCGGTGCGAAGAACACCTGGGTTTTGTGCTTGAGCCGCCGGAATGCCTTTGAGTGGATGATCCTATCCCTGTCCCTCTGAAAACAGGTCCTGAGGTCGTCTTCCTTTTCAGTCCTCACCCTCCCCTTGCTCTCTGAACTGAAGCACGCGCGGAGGTGTAGCATCCTCGATTCCAGCTCTTCTGTCTGCTCCCGGATGGTCAGCATGCGTGTGTCGATACACCTTGTTCTGCGCTGAGGTTCGAGAGGAGGATAAGGCCTTGAACCTGCCGAATGATTACGCGGCAAGGGCTTGGACAAGGGCTCCGACGAGAGAATCGATTTCCTTATCAAGAATCGTCCTCACGTCAAAGATAAGAGCATCATCGTGTATGCGCGCGATGACCGGGGGCTGGCCGAGGCGAAGCCTCTCTTCAAGCTGATTGACGGTCATCGTGAGCGGTTTCACTGCGACAACGTAGGTCCTGAATCCGACCTCCGGCAGCGAGCCGCCTCCCGCCTGTGAACTATCCTCCCTCATCTGGACGACCGTCGCTGACGCGATCTTTCTGAAACGAGTGACCAGTCTCCTGGCGCGCTTCTTTATATCACCGATGTCCTGGAAAAGGAGTCTGAGAGTGGGGATTTGTTTCTTTGCCGCCTCCTCATCGAGATATACCCGCAGGGTGGCTTCAAATGCTGAGAGGGTCAGCTTATCCACTCTCACCGCTCGCATAAGAGGGTTCTTGGCGATGCGCTCTATCAGGTCTGCCCTGCCTACGATGACACCGCCCTGTGGTCCTCCAAGCAATTTGTCGCCACTGAACGTGACGAGATCTGCTCCCGACTTCACGATCTCCTGAACTGCCGGTTCGATGTGCACGCCGTAAGGCTTGAGGTCCACGAGACTTCCGCTCCCCAGATCATACATGACAGGGATACCGTGTTTCCTGCCCAGCGCAACAAGTTCCTCGATCGATGGCAACGCGGTGAAGCCTACCATCCGGTAGTTCGACTGGTGCACCTTGAGTATTAGGGTGGTGTTCTCGTTGATAGCGCGCTCGTAATCGAAGGTGTGCGTCTTATTGGTAGTGCCCACTTCCTTGAGTGTCGCGCCGCTGCTGCTCATCACCTCGGGAATTCTGAAAGACCCGCCGATCTCAACGAGTTCGCCGCGAGACACGATCACCTCTTTCCCCTTCGCGAGGGTATTGAGGCACACGAGAACCGCTGCAGCATTATTGTTGACAACTATGCCTTTTTCGGCACCGGTGATCTCCCGGAGGATTTCCTGGACGTGTGAATATCTCTTGCCCCGCTTCCCCTTCACAAGATCGTATTCGAGGGTGGAATAGGAGCACGCGACGCGCCTCACATGCTCTATCACCTCTTCGGAGAGAACGGAGCGTCCGAGATTGGTGTGAATGACTATGCCAGTGGCGTTTATGACCGGTCTGAGGCTGAACTCGGCACGCCGCTTTAATGTATGCTCGACCGCGGCGAGTACTTTCTGGGGGGATATTTCTGCATCGCTGCCTGAGAGAATCGCCTGTCTGCAGGACTGGATAGCATCGCGGACGGCCTGCACGACGAGGCGCCTCGGGTGAGCGGCCAGCCACAGCAAACCATTGGGCGACTTAAGAAGCTCATCGACGGAAGGGAGCGATGACAGAATCTGCCGCGTGTCGACAACGTCCGAGTTTCGCATTCTTCGATGGTCGTCCAATTGTTACAAGAAAATCAGCTTATTTTACCCTTTTGGGCAGGAGAAAGCAAAAGGTTCCCCGGTATGGTGAAAAAGACCTCACGGTTGCGTTGCGGAGCAGAGCGCCTCCAAGCCGTTCCGAATGCGATGAGGTTCAATTCAGAGTGACGTGTCCCAGAATTCACTGGCGTTGCGGTGCAAGAGTGCTCGCAAGGCTGGTCTCACGAGGAGTAAGCTTCGCACAGAAAGGCTTGCCGCATCTCCGCCCTGCCCAGCGCATCGCGCTATACTCAATCCCGCGCAGTCGGCTCTCCTCGCGGTTTTTCGTTCCCACATGGTAAACTACTTGGGCGAGAGAGCCTCTGGTATAAGCGGCCCTCCCGAACACGCCCTTCGACGGGGCGCACCCTTGTTCCTGCGGAGGACCCATGTTAAGCATGAAAGCCGTAGAACCCGTGAGACTCACCCTTGAGGCGCGGTTCAAATTCAGGTGCCACAGGGGCATCGATTGTTTTACCAATTGCTGCAATAACATAGAGATCATGCTCACTCCCTACGACATTGTGAGGCTAAAGAACCGTCTTGGAGTGACATCCGGTGAATTTCTGAATGATTACACCTATGTGGAGATAGAGGAAAAGTCATCCCACCCCTTTGTCTTTCTCAAGATGGAAGATGCGGCGGAGAGGAAGTGTCCTTTCGTGACGGAACAGGGATGCTCGGTGTATTCCGACAGGCCGGCAAACTGCAGGTACTATCCGGTCGGGCAGGCCTCCCTCAAGAAAATGAGCGACGCAGCTGACACCCCGGTTACCGAGGAGTTCTACTTCATGGTTAAGGAACAACACTGCCATGGGTTCAAAGAGGACAAGGAGTGGACTATCCGCAGTTGGCGCGAAGATCAGGAAGTCGATGTCTACGACGATATGAACAGAGGGTGGAAGGAGATACTTTTCAGGAGGAACCTGCCCGGAGCAGCCCTCGACGACAAAAAGCAGAAGGCCTTCTACATGGCGAGTTACGACGTGGACCGTTTCAGGGATTTCATCTTCGGCACGAAGTTCCTGGAGGTCTTCGATGTCGATCAGGAGAGGATGAAGAGGATGAAGAGCGACGAGACTGAACTCATGAAGTTCGGATTTGACTACGCGAAATACATTCTCATGCTTGAGGAGACATTGAAGGTCAAGAAGTAATGGAGAGCCGGGGAGAGCCTTTTATCGAGGCTCGATGCTCCGGCCCCTGAGACCGATTCATGCTCGCTCGCGCGGATGCCCCAAGTCTAAGGTGATCATCGCCCGTTCCAGTTCCTCTCCTTCTTTGCACGGATCTCGTTCACGACTGCCGGGCGTTCATCGAGTACCTTGCCCGTAACTGTCCGCAGGCTGCCCCTACGTCCCGCCCCTTGCTTTTCCTAATGATGGCTGTTATGTGCCTGTCCACTAGTATCTTTTGGAATGCGAGCACCCTGGAATCGTCAGGCCTTTCGAACTCTGCGCCCTCATAAGGGTTAAAGGGGATCAGGTTTACCTTCGCGGGGATTCCTCTGAGCAGGTTGGAGAGCCTCACCGCATCGGCCGGGGAGTCGTTGACCCCCTTAAGAAGAACGTACTCGAAGGTGATCCGCCGCCGCGGCGCGAGCGGGTATTCCCTGCAGGCGGATATGAGCGCTGCCAGCGGATAGGTCCTGTTGATCGGCATGATGAGATCTCGTGCCCCGTCTGTAGTGGCGTTGAGAGAGATCGCGAGGTTGACAGGCGGGGCTTTTTGCGGAAGTTCAATGATCTTCGGGGCGATGCCTGCCGTCGAAAGAGTGATTCTTCGAGGAGAAATATGTGCGAAGTTGACCATCCTCCAGAGGGCCTCGACGACATTGTCGAAGTTTGCGAGCGGCTCTCCCATTCCCATCAATACGACATTAGTGAGCCTCACAGGCGAGGTTTCCCTGCTCACGGAGATGAACTGATCGATGATCTCGTGGGGCTGCAGGTTGCGCCTGAGCCCTATGATGCCGGTGAGACAGAATCGGCATGCCATGGCACATCCCACTTGTGAAGAGATGCAGAGTGTCAGGCGGTCCTCGTCGGGAATGAGGACGCTCTCGATTGATTCACCGTCCTCGAGCCCAAAGAGGTACTTGGTAGTTCCGTCGGCAGACATTTTCTTTTCAAGGAGTGTGATATTGCCGATGTATGCGCTCTTGGACAGATCTTCCCTCAGTCTCCTCGAAAACTCGGTGATCTCTTCAATGGAACATGCGTACCGCTCGTAGATCCAATGCACGAGTTGTCTCATTCTGAAAGTGGGAAGGCCCTCTCTAACAATAAATTCCAGCAAGTCCCTTTCTGACAAGGCCTTGAGATTGATTCTTTTCACAGGCATTTCATGAGGCATAGAAAGCGACATTCCTTCAGTTCGGCATGGATGAGGGTGAAGATCAGGAGTACTGAAGCGGGACGTGCCACGCGTTCAGGTGCGCGGTGTGATCCATGCGGTGAGTGATGAGCAGAGAACTCTTGGGGTTCATTTGGCATACGGCGTCAACTGAATGAAGACCCAGTCTGCCGTATTGAAGTTGCCGTTGGTAACCATCACGTAATCATCTCCGCAATGGTGCCAGATCCTCAGCGGTTGATCGGTAATGGTCTCTGATATCTCCAAATGCTGAAGATTATCTGCCCTCGTGACAATGCCAACAACCCTCTTTGGCGCAAGTTCCGGCGCCTCCGCATCGACTATGCCGTAAAATGGGATCCAATCGCCGTCCTTGATCCTGACGCCGGTGGCTGACCACTTGCCTGTCTTCAGGTCTGATTCAAAATAACCGCACGAGACAAAGTCAGGCTGCTTGCTGATCCCGCCGATCTCGACTCTTTGATCGAGAAGCACAGAGATGTAATGGGAATACTGAGTTCCTACCGTCGTGTAGAAATAATATAGAGTACCGAAATTTGTTTTTAGTATCCCGCTCGCCCTCTGGTCGTCCTGACCCAGAAACACCTTCGCGTGATATTGACACGGTTCTTCCATGAAATCGCACTCAGGATGAAAAAGAGAGCCGTCAATGTAGTAGGAATTGCGCGTTCCATCTGTTTCAAGGCGGGTCGTTATGGTGAGGGGCACCCCTCTCATGCCGTTGTAATAAACCGTTGGCATGAGGTCGCTGAAATCCCACCCCCTCTCCAGGACGATTTGTCCCTCTTCGGTTTTCACAATGGCGACCTCGAAGGAGGTGCCCGCCAGGAATGTCTCCTCAGACAGAACGTCTGCAAGGGCAGGGACTATCGCGAAGGAGACGGTAACTAGCGCAAATAGAATGGACCATAACAGTTTCATCGCTATACTCCTTACTTCTTTGACATCATACATTGGACGGACCAATAGAATAGCCATTATAAAATATTCCGCGATCCCCTTGCCAATCTATGCGACCACTTATAGTTCATCCGAATTTGTCGGTTTCATGGCGAAAGGGCTGTCGTGGCGCCACAACAGTAAAGATGTTCGACAGAAAACTTATAGAAAAGCTTGCATTTTTTCTGTGTGATTGCCGGCAACTCGCTCCATTATATGAAATCTTGTCTCTCGAGTTCGGTCCACAATAGTCCGAGTGTAAAGAAGAGACAATCTGTATTGCGCTATGGAAGCTGTGTGCGTATATCAGCAAAGATCGCCGGAATATGCAAATATGGTCCATGGGGGGGGAGGTGCGGGAGAGAATGAGGCAAACAATGCGCTTCAGCTGTCTTTGACGACAAGTGCCTGCGCGAATTGACGCCCCGAAAGGTAGGCCTCTTCGAGGCAGTCCGGATGTTTCTCGACGTCGCCCTCGAAGTCGAGGTCCCGGTAAAGGAGCGATGCCCATAAGGACATGTCGATAGCGTCGAAGAAATATCTGACGCTCAGGAGGGCACCGTCAAAGAGTCTTCTGCCCTTTGTGGCGCCGACGGAGATGAAGAGGCCCTTTCTGTTATGAGATTCCCTCACATGAGGCGAGTCCTTAAGCCAGTACTTTCTCACCCAGAGTGACTGACACCGGTCCATCAGTATCTTGGTATGGGAACTCACCGCGTAGAAGAAAATCGGAGACGCGAGGATGAGACCGTCGCAGGCGACGATCTTGTCATACAGGGCCTGGAAGTCGTCCAAGATCGCGCAGCGGCCTGTCTTTGCGCAGCCGTATATTTCGAGACAGGGCGACATCTTCAGGTCTCGGAGGACGATCTCCTCAACCTCGGCACCCTCCTCCCTCGCGCCCCGGACCGCTTCCTTGAGCAGGACGGCCGTGTTGCCCTTTCGCCGGGGACTTCCGCGAAGCGCGAGGACCTTGCTCATGAAAAATGAGGAAACGCGGAAAAGTACTTCAACGTCTCTTCCCTCCGAAAAGCGAGCCGAGCACTCCTCGAATGATCTGACGGCCGATCTGGCTCCCTATCGCGTGAGCTGCACTCTTTGCCATCGCGCCGATAAGGTCCCCTGCCTGCGATCTGGGCTCCGCCGCCTTAGTCCGCCGGCCCAGTTCTGCTTGTTGCTCTGCCGCCTGCTGCGTTGCCCGATCTTTGAGTCTCTCATACGCAGACTCCCTGTCGACGACGCGCTCATAGTGTCCGTGCAGGGCTGAGTTCCTGATGACCTGCATGCGCTCCTCGGCTGAAAGAGGAGTCAGGCGACTCTTTGGGGGACAGATGTACGCGCGTTCTACGACAGTGGGCGAGCCCTTCTCGTCGAGCATGGAAACGAGTGCTTCACCGACTCCGAGTTCGGTGATCGCTGACATCACGTTTAGCTTTGGGTTGGGGCGGAAGGTCTCGGCAGCCGCCTTTACCGCCCTCTGGTCCCTCGGTGTGAAGGCCCGAAGGGCGTGTTGGATCCTGTTGCCAAGTTGGCCGAGGACTGTGTCGGGCAGATCGAGGGGATTCTGCGTGACGAAATACACCCCTACGCCTTTTGACCTGATCAGCCTGACCACCTGCTCTATCTTGTCTTCCAATGCCCTCGGCACGTCCTCGAACAGCAGGTGTGCCTCGTCAAAGAAGAAAATGAGTTTGGGTTTGGGGGGGTCTCCCGCCTCGGGGAGGTTCTCGAAGAGTTCCGAAAGCATCCAGAGGAGGAATGTCGCGTACAGCTTCGGAGACTGCATCAGCCTGTCGGCGCTTAGGATATTGATCACCCCCCTGCCCTTCCCGTCAGTCTGGATGAAGTCCTCGAGATTGAGTGCCGGCTCGCCGAAGAATCTATCGCCCCCCTGTTCGTCGATGGAGACGAGGGCTCGCTGTATGGCACCGATACTCGCAGCGGAGATGTTTCCGTACTGTGTCCTGAACTGCTCCGCGTTGTCCCCCGCAAACTGCACCATGGATCTGAGATCCTTGAGATCGAGCAGGAGAAGGCCGTTGTCGTCGGCGATCTTGAAGACCAAGGTGAGGACTCCGCTCTGGATTTCGTTGAGGTTCAGTATCCTGCTGAGCAGGAGCGGTCCCATCTCAGATACGGTCGTGCGGACCGGGTGGCCTTGCTCGCCGAAGACGTCCCAGAACACAACAGAGAACCCCTCGTACGTCATGTCCGCGAGGTTTAGCTGTTTCGCCCTCTCAACGACCTTGGGATTGTCACCGCCTGGCTCGACGATACCTGAAAGGTCTCCCTTGACGTCCGCCATGAACACAGGAACGCCGATGGAGCTGAAATGCTCGGCGAGGACGCGGAGACTGACCGTCTTGCCGGTACCTGTCGCTCCCGCAATCAGCCCGTGGCGGTTCGCCATTTTCGGCAGCAGGTACAATTCACTCTTGCTCTTCGCGATCAGAAGCGAGTCATCCCGACTCACGCGGCACCTCCACACATGACAGCGGATCATTCCGCGTTCAGCGTTCTGCTAGGATATAAATCGCTTCACCCAAATGTCAACACAACAACTTATTGACAAACTTGACGTATCGGCTTGTTCCGGCGTGGAGCGATCGGGTACAATCTCTGTGATCGGGAAATCGTGAGCAGGCGTCGTTCGGGCGCGGGAATCAATCTGAAAATGAAACTGGAACTTATCTCAAAATTGCATCGCCGGTCATACTCGCTCTCTCGGTCATTCCCGCATGCGGGAATCCAGACTTTCCAAGCTTTTCTGGATGCCCGTTTCCACGGGCATGACGACTTTTTCAAGCAACACCGATTGTGAGATGGGTTCTAGGATTTCGGACCACTGCTCGGCAATGCTGGGACAGGACCCGGAATGAAGAATTGAACCGAAAATGTATCGCTGTCTATAGGCACAAGGGTGACTGAAATGACAGGAATGGGGGCGCTCATCGGTGCATGTATCGGCGCCTTGTTGTTCGTCATATTCGGGTTCTACAGGGCGGTTATGATCGGGGGCTTTGTCGCGGTGTCTCTGTATACGCGGATGTTCCGCAGACCCCTCGGACAGTCTCTTTTCGAAAGGGTCTTTGTCGCGCTTGGTGCGGCATTCGCGGTGATGTGGGGGGCACTCTTCGCGATCGTGCTCGGGGCGATGCTCGGCGCAGGCGCGGGTTATGTGGTTATGCGGATGATGTGACGCGAGTAACCCATCCTCGCCTCTCTTGCGATACCCCCCTAACCTCCCCTTAGATAAGGGGAGGCGGGGAGGGGTTATTCATGCAGGCGGCGAAAGGGAATTATATGGGACCTTAATCCCCTAGTTCTTCGCCGTCCAGCAATTTCGACTATGGGATTTGGTTCCAGATTGCCCTGCCGTTAAGAGGTCTCACAGGGCGATTGTTGTCATTCCAAACTCGGAAATTGATCGGTGGCTGATAGGTCGGGAACCGGCCAATGATTTGGTGAAACCTAGTAATTGCCCTTTGGGTTACGAATACCGGATCCTTCAGGACAAACCACCGCACACCCTCGCTGCAGGGTGGTGTGGTCAGCGAACCTGAGTAGTTGTAATAGCCCTGGGACGGCGGGAGAACCTCTGTCGCATTGATATCACCAACGAGTTCGACCTCGCATGGGGGCACGCCCGGACAGTCCAGTGGGGCGTTTAGCAAAATCTGGTCAAGCAACCTGTTAACAGGCCCACCCGCCTTAATCATGACACCCACCACGGCGAGATCGAGGAGAGCGTTCCTGTGCACGAGGTGCAGTTCTGCATCGGCCAAAACACCGTTTATAGCGTGCTCACTCGGCGCGTGGAGATGGAACTGCAGGAGTTGATACGTGTCCTGCCCTACGCGCAGAAAGCTCCCAGCTTCATAGGGCACTTCGACCACGTGGCCGGTGTTCTCGATGATAAAAGGAGTGGGGTTATACTGGAATGTGAGCGCCGGAAGGGCGGTTGGGATTGTGCTCGCAACGACGATATCGACAGGCGATTGCTTTAGACCCACCTGCACAAAGCCGTCAAGCACATTGGTCACAGGATCGAACTGAGAACCGCATGCTGCGAAGGGGAACGAGAGCGATCCCCAGAAATTAGGGCCTATGTCGCTTGCAGGGTCATGGTTCCACGCGACCTGCGCAGAAGCAGATGTCGCGAACAGGACGAGGATGACGACAGCACACAGATGTGTCAGTAGTCTGAAAGGCTTCATGTGTTACCTCCTGAAATAGTTTGTCTCTTTTTTAGTACCGCTTGTAAGTCGCCTTCTCCTCTTGATGAAATTACTTGCCCTATCACCCCCTTTCAGCAGGGCTTCCTGAACGATGAGCACGGCTCTCCGGGAGATAATTAGCCCGAAAACCAAAGCAGCACAGGCGTCTCGGCCATCCCGTGTAAACCTCCTCACGACAGGTGTGGCTCTTTCAGGAAAACATTAGAATTAGGTATTATTACCTAATAGAATACATACCACATTGCAAGCTTCCTAACAAAGAAGAATAACTTATGAACTCATAAGAAAAGGTTATGGATGCGACAAATCAACCGTTCATGTCTCTCATTGACTAAACCTCCGCCCTCTGGTTAACATCTCTCAATGCAGCACGCGGATTTCGTTCCCCTCCATCTCCATACTGAATATTCCCTGCTTGACGGCGCAATAAAGATCGATGAGCTGATCGATCAGGCCGTTCAATACAAAATGCCTGCCGTTGCAGTAACCGACCACGGCAATATCTTCGGCGCCGTCGAGTTTTACCGCAAGGCGGTGAAGGTCGGGATCAAGCCCATCATCGGGTGCGAGATCTATGTCGCCCCGGGCAGCCGCTTCGACAAGGCGAAAGTGAACCTCGATGAGAACCTTCCCGAAGAGGCAGCTTTTCACCTGATCCTGCTGGCGAGAGACAAGATGGGATACAGGAACCTCGCCGCAATGCTCACGAATGCCTATCTGGAGGGATTCTATTACAAGCCCAGGATAGACAAGGATCTCCTGGAGCAGTACAGCGGCGGCCTCATCGGGCTCACAGCCTGTCTCAAAGGGGAGGTGCCCTACTACCTTCACCACGGCAACGTGGAGAGGGCGCGGGAGGCGGCACTCCGGTACAAACACATCTTAGGCCCGGATAACTTCTTTATAGAGATACAGAGCAACGGCCTGCCCGAGCAGGAGGAAGTAAACAGGAAACTCATCGATCTTGCGGGTGAGCTTCACATCCCCGTTGTTGCGACGAACGACTGTCATTACCTGAGGAAGGACGATGCCAGGGCGCACGACATCCTTCTGTGCATCCAAACCGGCAAGACGCTCAAGGACACCAAGCGCATGCGTTTCGAGACGGAGGAGTGCTACTTCAAGTCTCCTGACGAAATGAAGCGTGCTTTCAGCGAGGTGCCGGAAGCAGTTCACAACACCGTCCTCATCGCCGAGAGATGTAACTTCGAATTCGACCTCGACCACGCGCTGCTCCCGCGTTTTGAGCCGCCGGGAGGAGCGGTTCCTGATGAGTACCTCGAGAAGATCACTATGGAGGGCCTCAGGAAGAGATCGAGGGGGGAGCCTCCCCCGGCGTACCTCGCCCGTTTGAAGATGGAACTCGACGTTATCAGAAAGATGGACTATGCGTCGTACTTCCTCATCGTATGGGACTTTATCAGTTACGCGAGGCGCCACGACATCCCTGTGGGCCCCGGGAGGGGCTCGGCTGCCGGAAGCCTCGTCGCGTATGCCCTCGGGATCACGGAGCTGGACCCGATCAGGTATCACCTCCTTTTTGAGCGGTTCCTCAACCCCGAACGGATCAGCATGCCCGACATCGACGTGGATTTCTGCAAGGACAGGAGGCAGGAGGTCATCAACTACGTCGCGAACAAGTACGGCAAAGACCATGTCGCCCAGATAATCACCTTTGGGACGATGGCGGCCAAGGCTGCCATAAGGGATGTGGGGAGGGTTCTCGATATCCCTTACGCGGAGGTTGACAGGATCGCGAAGCTCGTGCCCGGCAGCACGGTGAACATCGACGATGCGCTGAAGCTGGAACCGCAGCTCAAGGAGCTTTACGACAACAATCCGGCGGTGAAGGAACTCCTCGATATCGCGAGGAGACTGGAGGGCCTCTCGAGACACGCATCAACGCACGCTGCGGGTGTGGTGATCGCGCCTGAGCCGCTTGTCACGTACACGGCGCTTTACAAGCACCCTGCGGAAGAAGTGATCACCACGCAGTTCGACATGGGCTCGGTGGAGCGTATCGGTCTGCTGAAGTTTGACTTCCTCGGGCTGAAGACGCTCACCATCCTCGAAAACACGATCCGGTTCATCAGGCAGTCGGGTAAAGAAATCGTCCTGTCGGAGATACCTCTTGACGATGAGGTGTCGTACCGTCTGCTCGGCTCAGGCGAATCGACCGGGATATTCCAACTCGAGAGCGCGGGGATGAGAGACGTGCTTGTCAGGCTGCAGCCTTGTCGGTTCGAAGACTTGATGGCCCTCGTCGCCCTCTATCGCCCGGGCCCGATGGCCTGGATCGATGATTTCATCAAGCGGAAAAAGGGGGAGACCGAGGTCACCTACGAACTGCCCCTGCTCCAGGAGATCCTTGAGGAGACTTACGGCATCATCTTGTATCAGGAGCAGGTCATGATGATCGCGAACAAGGTGGCCAACTTCTCCATGGGCCAGGCGGACCTGTTGAGGCGGGCGATGGGCAAGAAGAAGCCCGAGGAAATGGAGAAGCAGAAAGAGAGCTTCATCAGCGGTGCGGTGGCAAACGGCATACCGGAGAAGAAGGCAAGGGAACTTTTTGAGAAGATGGAGCCCTTCGCCAGGTACGGGTTCAACAAGTCCCACTCCGCAGCATATGCCTATATCGCATACCAGACCGCCTACCTCAAGGCGCATTACCCTGTCGAGTTCATGGCGGCGAACCTCAGCGCCGACATGGGGGATACCGACCGCATCGTCAAACTTATCAATGAGTGCCGACACATGGTAATCACCATCCTGCCCCCCGATATCAACGAAAGCGAGCGTGAATTCACTATCGTGGGCAGTTCAATCCGCTTTGGGCTCGAGGCGGTGAAAGGGGTCGGCGGTTCGGCTCTCGAGAGCGTGATCGAAGAAAGGCAGAAGGGCCGGTTCGCGTCTTTCGATGACTTCCTGTCGCGGGTAGACACCAGAAAGGTGAACAGGAAAGTGATCGAGTGTCTCGTGAAGGCAGGCGCTTTCGATTCGCTTTACAGCCAGCCGCCCCGCCGTGCAAGGGCCATGGCAACAGCGAGCCTCGACTCACCCGCTAAGGGTGCGGCAGCTGTCGCGAGCCTTTTTGGCGAGCCCGCAGACGTAGCCCCGGGCGGTGACGGGTGGGATGAGGACACGCTCCTCTCGCATGAGAAAGAGGCCCTCGGCTTCTACGTGTCGGGGCATCCGCTGCAGCGGTACCGAGGGAAGCTCTGCCAGTTGAGGGTGCTGCAGATCGACGGCATCGAAGACATCCAGGACAGGGGAGAGGTTACCATCGCCGGCATCATCCGTGACATGAAGAGCCGGGCCCGGGACAAGGGGGTAACGGCCTATCTCACCCTCGAAGATGAGAGCGGCAGTTGCGAGCTTCTCGCTTTTCCGGATGTGT
>JBLMXV010000165.1:0-18896 GCA_050257935.1 Chloroflexota bacterium | reverse complement strand
CGCACCTGGGAAATCTCAGTATTAACCGTGGTCAGCATAGTCAAGCTCATCCAACGCATCATCCCCGCCGACACGATAGGCGGGCCGATCCTGATCTTCCAGTTGGCGGAGAAGCAGGCCTCTGCAGGCGCCCTCAGCTTTTTCAACTTCGCAGCGGTGATCAGCATCAACCTCGCGGTGCTCAACCTCCTCCCCATCCCGGTGCTTGATGGCGGACACATACTGTTCCTGCTGCTAGAAAAGATAAGGAGGAAGCCACTGAGCGACAAAGCTATCATGCTGTCCCAACGTATCGGGCTGGCGCTCATAGTCACACTCATGGCCCTCGCCCTCTACAACGACATCTTCAGACTCATCGACGGCAAGCCCCTGCCCTAGCATATGAGACCTGCAACCATCAGGCATCTCCATTCATCGGGCGGCGTAATCTTTCGCAGGTCCGGCGAGTCGGTTGAGGTAGCCCTGATCGCAACCAAGAAAGGCTCGCTATGGACACTCCCCAAGGGGCTCATCGACAAGGGAGAGAACCCACCAGACACCGCGGTGAGGGAGATCATCGAAGAGACGGGTCTCGTCGGTTCCGTCGTCGCCAGCCTCGGAGATCGGTCTTACTGGTTCTACCTCAAAGACGAGAACGTCAAGTGCAGAAAGACGGTCAGCTACTTTCTCCTGAAGAACGTGGGAGGGGACATCGAGAAATACGGGTGGGAAGTGGACGATGCAAAGTGGTACCCCATTGATGAGGCAATCGCGAAGGTCTTCTACAAGAGTGACAGGGAAATACTCGAGAAAGCCAAAGAGAAGCTCCTCGACCCGGACAAAAGTCCTCGGCAGGAATGAGCTGAAGGAGAAGCTGGATGCCCACAGGGCACGGGGGGAGCGGATCGTTTTCACCAATGGATGCTTCGACATCATCCATGTCGGCCACGCGCGCTATCTCGAAGAAGCGGGCAGGCTGGGCGACGTCCTCGTGATAGGGTTGAACTCAGACAGCTCCGTAGCTCAACTCAAGCCTGGAAGGCCCGTCATTCCCCAGGCCGAGAGAGCCGAAGTCCTTGCAGCCCTCGAGAGGGTGGACTACGTGACGATCTTCAGTGAAGACACTCCGTACGATCTCATACGCTTCATAAAGCCCGATGTGCTCGTAAAGGGGGGGGACTGGCGGAAAGAGGATATCGTCGGCGGAGACCTCGTGCCTGAGGTCCACAGTCTTCCTTATATCGAGGGATCGTCGACAACAGGCATCATCGAAAAGATCCGCACCATCGCACAAGCCGCCAAGACTTGACGAATCACCGAGCGTCCCTCACTGATACCCCCCTGACGAATACTTCCGACGGCGTGCGAATGTGATCGAGGAGATCGGCCGGTCCGCCCGGCACAACAAGGAATGTAGCAGGCATGCCGGCCCTCAGTTGACCCGCCTCCCCCTCGATGCCGAGCAGGCAGGCACCCTGTAAAGTCGCGCACATCACGAGTTCAGGAACAGAGAGGCCGGCCCTTCGAAAGAGCCTCAACTCCTCCACGTACGAATCTCCGTGGTGCACTCCCAGGCTTCCGCTGTCGGTGCCGACTGCAAGCCGAACGCCGCGGGACCGTGCATCTGACACCTGTTCGAGTTGATGATCCAGGTTCCTCCTCGCCACCTCCGGTTCGCCTCCCTTGCCGTCCGGCTCCGCGGCATAGGCCGCCATCGTGAACATCGTCGGCACCCAGAAAGTCCCGCGTTCGGCCATGAGTTCGAGATTATTCCTGCCCATGAAAAAGCCATGTTCGATCGACCGGCAGCCGGCCTGCACGGCAGTGCTTACCGCAGCGCCGCCATTTGCATGTGCCATCACTGTCAATCCCATGGTTCCCGCCGCGGCGACGGCGTCATTCAAATCGCCGAGTCCGAACTGAGGAGATGTCTCCTTCCCGAAATGGGTCAGACTGTTCAAGCCCGAGTTTACGATCTTCACGTGATCAGCGCCCTCACTGTCGCGGAAGATTGATTGTGCCAACGTCAAACCTTCCAGAGGCGGCCTCCCGATGAGCCTGCCGTAGCGACCCTTCGCCCTCCACGCGCGACCGGCGGCTTTCACGCAGACCGGCGATTGGTCACGAGACTGGCCTTCGCGATTGAACCGGAGCGCATACCCTCCATAATCCCCCCCGTCCCGCACCGCAATGACGCCGCTGGCAAGATGTGCGCGAAGATGCCTGGAAATTGCCGGGCTTGCTTCGTCGAAGGTAAAGGCGAGCTGTTTCTTGCGCAGGGCGGGATCGCTGTCCCCCGACATGAACAGATGCACGTGACAATCCACCAGGCCAGGCAGGACCGTGGATTCCTGAAATCTGAGAATGTCTCCTCGAGAAGAGGTGCTCGCGGAGACGTCATCCAGAGCTGTGATAACCCCTTCCTCGACGCGTATCATGACACGTTCCCGCACCGGAGCGCCGCTGCCGTCAATGAGCCAGCCTGCGAGCACACCGAAGGAATGCGGAGCAGTCATGAGCCGGACCTCGGAACTGTGATAAGGGCGAGAGACGTTCCATTCTGCCACTTAGAAGAGACTTGAGCCGTCTTCATCCTGAAGATGAGGTGAATGGGAATAATCAGGATTAGGGCGAGGGGCATGGGGAAATATCGGGGCGAGAGGATTTGAACCTCCGACACCACGGTCCCGAACCGTGTGCGCTACCAGGCTGCGCTACGCCCCGTCCGCATTTATGATACCACAACATCCTTCCTTTTTTGTCCCGTTCCCACGGTAATCCGGCCCATCCGGATGAGGGTGGGCCAGAAATCGACCGGAGAAGAAGACTCCTACTTGCCGGCGATGAGCCGCTTGAAGCAGGGGGCGTGTCGGATGTTTCTGTACGTATCCGAGGTCCTTATATAAGCCCAGTTGTTGTATCCCCGATCTATGGCCTTTCTGAGCCATTCACAGGCCTCCTCCACCTGCCCCCTCGACGCGCACAGCTCGCACATGCTGTTGAGTGCGAAGATGTTGTGAGGACTCAACTCAAGGGCCCTTCGGATGTCACACTCCGCCTCATCGTACCTGCCCATGAGAATGAAGTTGAAGCCCCTGTTGTTGAAGGCCATGTCATTGGAGGGATTCAGGTCGATCGCCCTGTTGTAGTCGGCCATGGCAAGGTCGAACCTCCCTGTTTCCTGGTACGCATTGCCGCGGTTGATGTATGCAAGATCGAAACTCGGGTTGATCTCGATCGCCACATTGTAGTCAGCGATAGCGCGAACGTACTGCTTCTTCTTACCATACGCATTGCCCCTGTTGTTGTAGGCCCTGTAATCGCGGCGATTCGAGGATATCGCCTTCGTGTAGCGGGCTATCGCAAAGTCGTATTTCGCCTGCTTCTTCATCGTCCCAGGTTCCCGGTGCAGGACATAACCAATAATATCCTATCACTTTGGAAAGGACACCACCGCCTTGTTGTCGCCGCAACCGCACGAATAATCAGGACCAGGATGAGCAGATCCGCTCTGCCTGCAAGATGGGCGCGTGATCACTTGGAGGGTCACCCTCGCTGGAGGTGGCAGTCACATGTCTACAATCTTGCAACCTTGCTGAATCTTCACCCGGCAATTCCCGGTCGCTGTCTGCCGCTGTCAGGACATCGGGAGTGAGCGACTCCTCGCAGAAAGGGGTCTGACAGCTCAGGTCGGGAAAGACCTCCAGACGTTCCCGAGGAGTAACGTGCACAATCTTCGTGTAGTCCCACCACGTGCACGCCCCTCCGTCAGTCTTGTATCAGAGACTGACCGCCATCAGATTGCGCACATACATCCCCGAGCCCTGACACGACTCTTCTGCAATGGCGAGAGCGGTAAACAGGAACAGAGATAGCCATGATGCGGACATCACGATGACCCATTTCATAGTACACACTCCCGTCATATATTCCTCAGGTAGTCAGGGTCCGGGCCTACACACCTCGCCTCCCGGAAGTGTCTCCCGTGGTTCCGGCGTCAGTCGTGGTCAGAGACGCGAGATATGCGGTCCGTCTTATGGCACTTTCAAGGTAGTCCCTGAATCTCTCGGGTATAAGCCATTGAATGCCGAGTTTCTCTGCCCACTTGATCAGGCCCTGGTCCGCAGTGATGAGGAGAGCGTCGAGTTCCTTGGCCAGGAGGAGCAGGTCCACATCCTCTCTGCTGTCGATGATGCCCTCACGGAGCGCCTCCCGGTACTTCCGGCGAAGCTCCTGGATGACTTCGTCCTGGCCCTTCTTGCTCAGGCTCCTCACCGCTTGTTCGGCAACCCGCAAGCCCTTGTTCACGCGGTCCCTGATGTCCTCCACGAGTTCATACAGAATCACCCCCGGACAGGTGATCTCGTGTTTCTTCGGCGGCTTCTGATGCAGAAGCAGGAGGAGATCCGCCGGGACGCGCTGCTTGTCGACAAAATTGAGGAGTTCCCCGAAGGCCGAGGGAGGCATGTAAAACTCGAGTATGGGGGCCTGGGACCCGAGTAACAGGAATGTCTCGAACGCCTCGGTGGGTGTGGTGCCAAGAGTCGTGCGCACGTCCGGATTCACGAAAAGGCTCGTGTCAAGGACGACCTTCTTCGGAGAAACGAGCTGCACCGCGGTGTCGGACATCCTCCATCCTCCCTCGTGATTCGTATCGATTTCAGTGCCCTGCGTCCTCTTCACACCGTCAGGACCTCGGAATCTCCCCGAGTTCGACGGCGTAAGTGTTCCAGCCGCCGCACTCAGCGCATCTTCCTGACCATTCGTCAAACGTCCCCCCGCAGTTCGAGCACCGGTACGGCACCCTCAGGCAGTCCTTCACACCACAGGCCCTCCTGAATTCCTCGGCGGCCTTCTGCACCTGATTGCGTTTCAGGTACAGCTCTCCGCGCAATCCGAACAGTTCACCGGCAGCGATAACAGCCGTATCAACGGAGTTCAGCATCTCTATTGCATCATCGATCATCTCGAGCCGGCAGTATGCCTTGCCCAACATGAACCGAAGGAGATGGTCGTTCGGACTCCGGGAGAGAGCGTTCTTGTAAAACCGGATCAACCGTCCTGGCTCCCCAACGCTGATGAGCAGGTCCTCAAGGCGGGCCAGCAGAATGGGAGAACGCAGCTGCCCGAATCCCTTTTCGAGGAAGTTTATCGCCTCCTCCGTCTCACCCTTCATGACCATCACCTCCGCGATTCCGAGGTAGGCCGGGATGAAGGATCCGTCAATCTTCAGCACCGTCCGGAGCGTCTTTTCAGCCTTTTCAGGCTCACCGTTTTCCAGGCTCGCGCGTGCGTATTCATATTTGTAACCCAGAAGCCTTCGTTCCTCGCGGACCTTTTCCCTCTCGCTGTGCTCAAGCTTGATGACGCTCCTCTGGAGGGATACCAATTCGTCCCATTTGTCCTTCTTTTCCAGTATCTCCCGCTTCTCGATAAGAGCAGTGAGGTTCTCGCTGTCCAGCTCGAGGATCTCTTCAAGACATTTCAGTGCCTCATCATTCTTTCCGAGCTTCTTCATGACAGCCACGAGCGACAGCAACGTCTGGAGGTGTTTGGGACTGACGTCCCGTGCCTTCCTGTAGTAATCGAGGGCCGTCTTGTAATCCTCGTTGCCGTACGCGACGTCCCCGACCCTCAGAAGCGCGTCGAGATGTTCCGGGTCCTCCTTCAGGATGTCGCCGAGTGCCTCCCTCGCCTCATCCTCCTTGTGGCCCAGCAAGGCGTTCAGGGCCTTCGAGTAGAACTCCTGCACCCTCGCCTCCCGCTTCTGTCTCTTCTGGAATTGCATGTTGTCGATGACCCGTTTGGTGTCGCGGATGAAGAAGACGACAAGCACGACAAGTGCGCCGACAGTGGAAGAGAGCAGCATGAGCGCGATCTTGGGCATCTCGTACACGCTCGCGACAAACGGGACCTTCACCGAGACGAGCTCCTTGTTCTCGACAGCAAGAAATCCGAGCGCCGCAAGAAAGCCGAGAAAGATGAGGACCGCTATTTTGCCCATCAGTGATGGTACCCCATTCCCCTGAGAATAGTCATGGCACGGTAGAGCTGTTCAAGCAACACGAGCCGTGCCATTTCATGGGTAAGTGTCATCTTCGAGAGAGCTATGGTATCGAGGGCCCCTTGCCTGACTGCTTCAGAAACGCCGAATGCGCCGCCGATCACGAACGTATGGGCGCCACGGGACCCGATAAGGTCTGCAAACTCCTGAGAGGAAAGCTGCCTGCCGCGTTCATCAAGCAGCAGGTAAGGCTCACCCAGCCTCAGTATGCGCCTTCCTTCCTCCTCTACCGCCTTCTCCCTGTCACGCCCCCTCTGGTCCGGCACCTCGACAATCGAAAGGTGAACGAACGCCCTCAGCAGGAGCTGATATCGGTGAATGCCTTCAATGAGTGAACGCTCTCTTGTCCTGCCGACCCAGACCAGCCTGAGTTTCATCTGAGATCACAAGGCGAGGCGCATCAAGCCAGAGTTTCTCGAGTTCGTAGTATGCCCTCGTTTCCGCCTCGAATACATGAACCACCACGTCGCCGTAATCCATCAGGACCCAGTGAGAAAAGCCCAGCCCCTCTATCCTGAGAGGCTTTAACCCTTTCTCCCTGAACTTCTCCTCAATGTGTTCGACGATCGCCCTTACCTGGGTGGTGCTCTCGCCCGAGCAGATGACGAAATAGTCCGCTATAATGGTGAGACCCTTGAGCTCAAGAATGACGGGATCGACCGCTTTCTTGTCGAGAGATGCTTGGTGCGCCTCGATAGCTTTCTGTTTGCTGTCGATGGGGATCGCCGTTCCTTTCACTTGTAAGTCTCTGGACATTATAACAGATCCGGGGAGTCTGAAGAAGGGTTGCAGGCCGACAGACGCTCCTGCAGCAGGTAGGCGACAATGGCAACGGCAACGATCGCTGCTGTCTCGGCGCGCAAAGTCCTTCCGCCCAGCGTCGAAGGGATAAAGCCGCGGCCTTCCGCGTCACGCGCCTCATCCTCGGAAAATCCTCCTTCCGGGCCGACGAGGAGAGTGACCTGCCGGGCATCCTGTCCTCCCGCATCGCCCCCGCCGGCGACGTGTTCCAGTGCAACCGCCAGGGGCAGGCCCCCGCGCTCCTTGAAAAGCAAGCCAGAGCCCGTACTGTCTCGGGCGGGCGTCACGCTCTGGAGAAACCTCGCCAGTTCACACGGCTCATGTACGCGCGGCACCGACGTCCTGCCGCTCTGTTCGGCCGCCTCCTCAGCGATCTTTCTCCAGCGGTCGGCTTTGCGTGTTTCCCTGACGACACAGAAAGTCGTTATGAGCGGCACGATTTCACTCACTCCAAGCTCGGTAGTCTTCTGGATCACCATGTCCATCTTCCGCCCCTTGAGCACGCCCTGGCAGAGAACAAGCGGAGCTGGAGATTCGCGCACAGCAGGGATTTCGTGACCGAGGCTGACACGGACAGTACGTTCCTTAACCGAGACGATCACCGATTCATACGCTTTGCCGCACCCGTCCGTTACGGTAAGTCTGTCGCCTATTCTCATTCTCAGCACCGACAGGAGATAACGGGACTTGTCAGGAGGAACGACTACCTCGGAGTGAGGGACAAGTCCCTGGGAGGGGACCACTATCCTGGGAAGAGACACGTGGACAACTCAGGCGGAAAAAAGGTCTTTCAGTTTATCTTTCAGTCCCCGTGATGCCTCGTCGTACCCCTCTTCGCTCAGGCTCGCAAATTCCTCGAGTACTTCTCTCTGACGAGGCGTAAGCTTCTTCGGGACATCGATGTAGACGGTCACGATCTGATCTCCGCGGTGATGACTTCCAAGTCTCGGCATCCCCTTGCCCCTCAGGTGGAATGACTTGCCCGAGGGTGTCCCTGCGGGTATCTTGAGCTTCGCTGTGCCGTCCAGAGTCCGCACCTCTGTTTCTCCCCCGAGAACCGCCTTCGTAAAAGAGACGGGGTGCTGACAGTGGAGATCGATGCCGTCGCGGACAAACAAGGGATGCTCTGCCACGCTGATGACAACGTAGAGGTCCCCTGGCGGCCCTCCGAGGATGCCCAGGTCGCCTTCGCCGGTCAACCTGAGTCTGGAGCCGTCATCAACGCCGGTTGGAACCTTGACCGAGAGATCGCGGTGCACCTTCACCTTGCCCTCGGCTCCGCATCGCTTACAGGGCTTCGTGATGATCTTGCCCGCACCGTGGCACTTCCCGCAGGTCTTAGAGACGCTGAAAAAGCCCTGCTGATACCGTACATGGCCCGTTCCTCTGCAGCCGGTGCAGGTCTCGGGAGGGCTGCCCTGCTCCGAGCCGCTGCCGCCGCACTCCTCGCACTTCTGCCACCGCGGCACCTTGATTGTCTTCTCTACCCCGAAGGCGGCCTCTTCAAGTGTGATATCGAGGTTGTAGCGCAGGTCGGCACCCTTGGCAGGCCTTGCCCGCCGCGTGCCGGTGAAGGCCCCGAAGACATCACCGAACAGGTCGTCAAAGATATCACCGAACGGCGCACCGGCCCCGAAGCCAAACCCGGCGCCTGCGCCGAGGCCTTCGGTCGTGCCGAATCTGTCGTAATGTGCCCGCTTCTCGGCATCGGACAGGCACGAGTACGCCTCGTTGATCTCCTTGAACTTCTCCTCCGCCTCCTTGCTCCCTGGGTTCCTGTCGGGATGATACTTAAGGGCAAGTTGACGAAAGGCCTTCTTCATTTCCTCGGGAGAGGCGTCCCTACCCACTCCCAGGGTCTGGTAATAGTCCTTCATCCTTCTGCCTGCTCAGCCTTCCTCGTCATCAGCCGGCATCTGCCGGGGAAATGCCGGCCGTCGGATTACTTGTTCTTGTCGACATCCTCGAATTCAGCCTCCACCACCTCTTCCTCAGGTGATTTCGCCTTCGATTCCTGCCCTGCCGCCGTCCCGTCTCCCGCCTGGCCCTGCGCAGCCCTGTACACATGCTCTGCGATCTTGTGTGACGCGGTGGTAAGTTCGTCGACCGCCGCCTTGATCTCGGCAGCATCCTGGCTTGTATCTTTGACGCGCTTGCACTTTTCGAGGGCGGTGTCGATGTCGCTCTTCTCCGAGTCGGTCAGTTTGTCACCATACTCTTTCACCGATTTTTCAACAGAGTATACCAGCGTATCGGCACTGTTCCGGGCCTCCGCGAGCTCACGCTTCTTCTTGTCATCCGAGGCATGAGATTCGGCGTCGCGCATCATTTTCTTTATTTCTTCCTCGCTGAGGCCGCTGGAAGCGGTAATGCGTATCGACTGCTCCTTCCCCGTCCCCATATCCTTGGCAGACACATGGAGGATGCCGTTGGCGTCGATGTCAAAGGTGACATCTATCTGTGGTACTCCCCTAGGGGCCGGCGGAATCCCGACGAGTTCAAAGACCCCCAGGAGCTTGTTGTCTCCCGCCATCTCCCTCTCGCCCTGGTAGACCTTGATGGTCACCGCCGGCTGACTGTCAGAGGCCGTGGAGAAGATCTGCGACTTCTTAGTGGGGATAGTGGTGTTCTTCTCGATCATCTTGGTGAAGATCCCCCCGAGGGTCTCAATGCCGAGCGACAGGGGCGTCACATCGAGAAGGAGTACCTCCTTCACCTCACCCTTCAGCACGGCAGCCTGGATCGCCGCACCGACGGCAACAACTTCATCCGGATTGACCGTTTTGTTTGGCTCCTTGCCGAAGTGGCCCTGCACTACCTGCTGCACCTTCGGCGTCCTCGTCTGGCCGCCCACGAGCAGCACCTCGTCAATGGCAGAAGGCGAAAGACTCGCATCGGCCAGGGCCGTCTTGCACGGTCCCGTGGTCTTCTGTACGAGATCGTCCACGAGTTGCTCGAACTTGGACCGTGTCAGCTTCATGAGGAGATGCTTCGGCCCCGAGGCATCGGCAGTAATGAAGGGCAGGTTAATCTCCGTTTCGGAGGCGGTGGAAAGCTCTATCTTCGCCCGCTCAGCCCCCTCCTTGAGTCTCTGCAGCGCCATCTTGTCCTGTCTGAGGTCGATTCCCTGCTCCTTCCTGAACTCCTCCACCATCCAGTCGATGATCCGCAAGTCGAAATCGTCGCCGCCAAGGTAGGTGTCTCCGTTCGTCGACTTCACCTCTATTACACCTTCACCGATCTCGAGGATGGAGATGTCGAACGTGCCGCCGCCCAGATCGTACACCGCGACCTTCTCCTCCTTCTTTTTGTCGAGACCGTAGGCGAGGGCTGCAGCAGTCGGCTCGTTGATGATTCTGAGAACGTTCAGCCCCGCGATCTTGCCCGCGTCCTTCGTGGCCTGCCTCTGGCTGTCGTCAAAGTAGGCGGGGACGGTTATGACCGCTTCGGTCACGGGCTCGCCAAGATAATCCTCAGCGGCCTGTTTAAGCTTCTGGAGGATCATCGCGGAGATTTCCGGCGGAGAGTACTTCTTGCCCCTCGCCTCGACATGGGCGTCACCGTTCGATGCCTCTACGATCTTGTAAGGGAGCCTCTTCCTCGCGTGATCCACCTCCTTCGAACTGAACTTCCGTCCCATCAGCCTCTTTATGGAAAAAATCGTGTTCTCGGGGTTTGTAATCGACTGACGCTTCGCAATCTGGCCGACGAGCCTCTCCCCCTTCTCGGTGAACGCGACCACCGAGGGGGTCGTCCTCGTGCCTTCCTGGTTGGGTATGACCACAGGCTCCCCGCCCGTCACAACGGCGACAACAGAGTTAGTGGTACCCAGATCTATTCCTACTGCCTTTCCCATTTTGCCCTCCTTACTATACTATTTAAGACTATATGCGCAATTGACTTCCCAAGTTCGGCCGCCATTAGCCGCCCGCGCTTTTTTTCGACACCGCCACGAGGGTCGGCCGCAACACCTTATCGTGAAACTCGTAGCCCTTCCTGAACTCCTCCACCACGGTCTTATCCTCTACGTCGTCCCGTTCGGCCTGGATCATCGCGTGATGGTACGCAGGGTCAAACGGCCTGCCGAAGGCCTCGATCGGTTTCAGGCCGAACTTGGCGAGGACCCGGAGGAACTCCCTGAGTGTGTTCTCCACGCCCTCGCGCAGAGATTGCTTCGTCCCCCCGCCTTCCTCGCCCGCATGCTTGAGCGCCATTTCGAGGGTATCCAGTACAGGCAGAAGCTCGTACACAATCGCCTCATTCGAGTAGCGTGACACTTCTTCCCGGTCGCGCTGTGCCTTCTTCCTGTAGTTTTCGAACTCTGCATAGAGCCTCACGTACCTGTCCTGCGCGTCCCTGAGATCAGCCTCGAGTCTGCTGACAGCCTCAACGCCTTCCTTCTCTGCGTCAACTTCACTGCCTGCCGTTTCGGCGGCGGAGAACATTGCTGCATCCTCAGATTCTCCAGAGTGGTCATTTCGTCTTTCCTGTTCAATCATGCGCGCCTCCAGAACAAGCCCGTATCTGTGTGCGGAACTGTATCTTTAAGAAGTATACGTGCCCGCTCATCGCAATGCACGCAGTGATGGGCTATCTGAGATGGTGGTAATTCTCGAAGGTCCCGCTTATGCACTTCGCAATCGCTTCCACCATTGAAATGGCCCTGGGGTAGTTCATCCTTGTCGGACCGATCAACGCGATCACCCCCATCGGCCTGTTCCCCTCCTTGTACGTCGATGCCACCACGCTCAGTCTCCTGAGCTCAGCCACAGGATTCTCATCGCCGATGAGCACCTGGACCCCCTCTGCCTCCGAGAGTTCCTGCAGAAGCCTCAGGATGAGGTGCTTGTCACGGATCGCCCTGGACAGCTCCTTGATTTTGGCGATATCCGAGAAATCAGGGAGATTCATCACGTCGTAGAAACCTGAGACGAAGACATCTTCATCGGCAAAATGGATCGCCTGCTCGCAGATGTGGATTGCGCGGGTGATGAGGTTGTCGCAGAGATTCTTCTCCGCGCTCATTTTTGCGACGATGAGAGATCTCATCTCGTCGAGTGTCTTCCCCCCATACTCCGCGTTGAGATAGTCTGCAATCCTGTTGAGATCGCCTTGCGAAAGATCCTGACCCATCTGCAGTATCTTGTTCTTGATTACACCCTCCTCCGTCACCAGAAGAGCTACCGCGCTGCCCCCCCTATACCTGAGGAGATCGATCCGGCTGAAGGTGGTCCTTTCAGGTTTCGGCGGCAGGGCGACCCCAATGTAGCTGGACATAGCCGAAAGGGTCTGGGTTACCTCCGCGAACATCAGGTTGATGTCGCTCTTCATCCTCTCGAGACGGCCTGCATACTGTCTCGCAAACTCCCTCGGCAATTCCTCAGTCGCGTCGATTCTTTCGACGCGCAAGGAATCGACGTAGAACCGGTAACCCTTGTCCGTCGGGATCCTGCCCGCCGAGGTATGGGGTTGCATGAGAAAGCCCAACTCCTCAAGGTCAGCCATCACGTTCCGGATTGTCGCCGGGGAAAACCCGATCGAATATCTCTTTGTAACGAAACGTGAACCGACAGGTTCGGGCTTACCTATGTAACTCTGCACCACCGCATGGAGCACCCTTCTGGTCCTCTCATCTAGCATCTCTACCCCATTGGTGCGTCCTCCTTAGCACTCTCTATGCGAGAGTGCTAACTACTCTAACAACTCCAGGTCCGTGCTGTCAAGGTCTTACCACTGAAGCTTTCCCTGCATGAGTTGCTCATAAAACTTGGGCGGCAGGAACGACTGCAGGTGTATCTCGTCAGTGTAGTATTTCGTGCTGACGGTCACGTTGCTTCTGATCTCTCTGACTGAATGCTTCTTTGAAGCTGCAGAGAATGTCCACCAGTTTCCCGCGTAGGTGCTCAAACAGGCCGTGTAAATATCGACCACGGGGAATATGAGTCGAAGGGCCTCCTGGACTTCCACCACCATTTCGCGATGGAAATGAAGAGACTCGGAGAGAGTGACAAACATGCCGTCATCGGTGAGCGAGTCCTTCACCGACTTGAAGAATTCCACGGTGAAAAGGCTCTTCGCAAACCCTATGATATCGGTCGAATCGACGATTACCACGTCAATGTCCCCATGCCGCCCCTTGACGAACTCGGCGCCGTCCATGCACATGATCTCGACACGTTTGTCATCAACGCCGCTTGCGACAGAGGGGAAGTATGTCTTTGCCACCTCTATGACCTTCCTGTCTATCTCTATGAAGTAGACCTTTTCCACCACGTCATGCTTGAGAACTTCCCGGACCGCACCACCGTCTCCGCCGCCGATTACGACCACCCGGGTCGGGCGCGGATGGGCATGCATCAGCACATGGACCAGCATCTCGTGATAGAAGAATTCGTCGCGCTCGGTAATCTGGACGACTCCGTCGAGGATGAGCATCTTGCCGAAATGGGGATTTTCGATCACCACTATTTCCTGAAACTCGCTCCTGCTCTTGTGCAGCACCTTGTCTACGTCATAAACGTACTGCACAGGGGCATAGGGGTCCCTCTCAAAGAACTTGAGCATCTTCAGAGCCTCCTCTCATCGTATTCGCTGTCCCGAGCGCACATGCCCTTGCCGTGCACACCTCACTCGGAAGCCTCTCTCGAACAATGCCCTCTATCCCGCGCACTCCACAAATCACGCTGCCTGAGTCAGGGCGGAGGGCAACAGGAACGTTGCGAGCAATACCTCTGCCGTGTTCCACCCTGAAGCACAAGCAATTACTGTCAGTCCATGAACTGCGGATTGCTCAATCTGTCATTCCCGACTTGATCAGGAAATCAAGGTTTTCCAACTACTTCTGGATTGTCCGGTCAAGCCGGACAATGATAAAACAGAATTTTGTGGACAGGCACTAATCAGTGTTAGTGACATCGCGAGAGACAGTATGGTCCCATCCTTACGCTCATCACCGACACGGTCACTGTATGTCCTTGAGCTCGCCCCTTCCGGGGCTAGATCAGGATGTTCTTAGGGATGGCGAACCCGTTGAACTCGGACGCATAGGATACTGTGTAGGCACCGCTCGAAAGGATCAGCAGCCGGTTTCCCACCTCCGGCTCGGGCAGTTCCACCTCGCGGTCTATCACGTCAAAACTGTCGCAGCTCGGTCCTGCAATCGTCCACCTCTTGGGCTCGCTCCTGCTTCCGACCGTGTACGTATACTTGATTCCACCGACACTTTCCATGAGCCCGTTGAACACCCCGACATCTATGTACAGCCAGTTCTCGTCCCCTCGCCTCGCCTTCCCGATTACGGTCGACACGAAAACACCGGCATCACCTATAACAGCGCGCCCGGGCTCAATAAAGATTTCGATCTCCCGAGGGAACTTCTGGGAAAGCACGGTATCGATCTTCCTGTCGATCGTCTCGATGTCCACAACGGTCTTCGTATACCTGATTGGGTAGCCTCCACCGATATTGAGCATCCTGAGCCTTACTCCGCGTTCTTCCGCCATTTCCCAGAGTTGCCTCGCCTTGTCGAGGGCGGTGTACCAGTTGTAGATGTTTGTGCACTGGGAGCCGACATGGAAGGTGATCCCCACAGGGTTAAGACCTCTCTCAGCCGCACTCACGAGCAGATCAAGGGCCTCATCAAGTTCAACGCCGAATTTCTTGCTCAAAGGCCACTCGCTCCCCTCGTTCGGCACCGACAGCCTCACGTAGACATTGGCACCCGGCAGATACCTCGCCATCTTTTCGACCTCCGGGACCGAGTCGTAGGCATAGTAAGCAATACCGTATGAAGCGGCCCTCTCAAGGAACTTGAAGGTCTTTATCGGGTTGCTCGTGATGATACGGGAGGCATCGACACCGAGTGACGCGAGTATGTCGAGTTCGCCCTCAGAGGCGATTTCGAACCCGATACCGAGGCCGTTTACAAACCGCAGCACCTCTACATCGGGATTCGCCTTCACCGCATAAAAAACTCTCGCGTTCCTGATATTCTTCCCGATGACAGAGACCTTCTCGCGGACCACCTCGCCGTCAATCAGCAGATAGGGGGGCGGTTCCTCGCTCAGGGCAATGAACTTCAGGACCTTGTCCCAGGTCTCCTTGCGGATAGCATCGCTCAGCTTGTCCATCGCCGCCTCTCCGTCGACGCAGGTCCCGGGCTATGTGCCTCTCAAGGCAGCCGTCGCCCTCTCACCGCGTGCTGCGCCACTTCAGGGAGATCAACAACCGCTCGGGCGATTCCGTCGGAGTCTATCCCATACTTTTTCCGGAGAGTGCTCTGGGAGCCGTGCTCCACGAACTCGTCTCCTATGCCGATGCACCGCACCGTCACATCGTTCAGCCCGAGGGTATTCAGGAATTCCAGGACTGCAGAGCCGAACCCTCCTGCGAGGACATTCTCCTCAACGGTGACGAACCGCCTGACGCGCTGTGCGAGAGACGCCAGGAGTGTTGTGTCGAGGGGTTTCACAAAACGCACGTTCACGACACAGGCATCGACGCCTTCCTTCGCGAGCCGTTCTGCGGCATCCACAGCCGGTAGCACCGAGGCCCCGACGGCGAGTATCGCCACGTCGCGGCCATCCCTGATGACCGCCGACCTGCCATACTTCACTTCGTCTTCGGGCAGCACAGATTCCCTCTCCGTGTCGACAACGCCTCTGGGGTAGCGAATTGCCGAAGGGCCGTCATGCTGCAGGGCCAGGGACAGCATCTGCCTGAACTCCCTCGCACCTGCGGGCGCCATCACGATGAGATTGGGAACATGTCTCAGGTAGGACAGATCGAACAATCCCTGGTGGGTAGCCCCGTCCTCACCGACCATCCCGGCCCTGTCAACAGCGAAGAGGACGGGAAGTTTCTGCAGGCAAACGTCATGCACAACCTCGTCGTAGGCCCTCTGCAGAAACGTCGAGTACACTGCCACCACTGGTCGCAGCCCCTGCGCCGCCAGACCCGCAGCAAACGTGACCGCATGCTGCTCCGCTATCCCGACGTCGAAAAACCGTCCAGGGAACTGCTCAGCGAATGAGGCGAGTCCGGTGCCCTCCTTCATGGCCGCAGTGATCGCGACGATCCTGCTGTCGGAAGCGGCAAGTTCCGTCAGGGCGCCGCCGAAGGCGTCGCTATACGACATGCACTCCCTGTTTGACGCCTGGGCAGGCACCGTAACTGAAGGCGGAGACGGCACGCCCGTGGAGACCTTGAAGGGGCCGATCCCGTGGAAGATGCAGGGATCTTCCTCGGAGAACTTGTATCCCTTGCCCTTCTTCGTCACCATATGGACGAGTATCGGTCCTCTCCTGGCTTGGACCCGCCGGAGCGTCTCGATCAGGAGGGGAATGTCGTGGCCGTCGAGTGGACCGACATACTCGAATCCAAGGTCCATGAAGAGCCTTCCAGGAAGGAGAAAGCCCTTGATGCTCTCTTCCGCCCTCTGGGCTATCTTTGCGAACGGTCCGCCGATCTTGGGTATCACATCGAGGAGGGCCTTGGTGTCCCGCTTGAACTTCTCGTAGAATTCACCGGTGAGAATCATGTTCAGGTAGTTCGAGAGAGCGCCCACATTCGGTGAGATGGACATCTCATTGTCGTTGAGTATCACGATCAGGTCCCGCTTCAGGTGGCCGGCCTGGTTCAGCCCTTCGAAGGCAATTCCTGCAGTGAGAGCACCGTCTCCGATGACTGCAACCACCTTGAAGTCCTCCCCCTGTATGTCCCGCGCCAGAGCGATGCCGAGTGCCGCCGATATAGAGGTGGAGCTGTGGCCCGTGCCGAAAGCATCGTGCACGTTTTCCATTCTCCTGGGAAAGCCCGATATGCCGCCATACTTTCTGAGTGTATGAAACTCGCTGAATCGCCCGGTCAGCAGCTTGTGCGGGTAGCTCTGGTGACCCACGTCCCAGATGATCTTGTCCCTCGGCGAGTTGAATACGTAATGGAGAGCGATCGCAAGCTCCACAACTCCGAGGTTTGAAGCCAGATGACCGCCGTTCAGAGAAACCCGCTCGATGATGAGGCTGCGCAGTTCATCGGCGAGGGCCTTGAGATCCTCCACAGAGAGTGCCTTGATTCCTTCAGGACCGCTGATCTTTTCGATATGCATATCTCTTCCTTTCCGCAGGCAGCCGGGACGAATACCCCCTCGCTGCCGTGCGGTGCTAACTTCTCCGTTCAATCACGAACCGGGCAATCTCCCTGAGCCGGTCGGCGCCGCGATCGAACGTCTCAAGCGCATGCTCCGCCCTGTCCATGAGCTTGCGCGCCTCGCGCTTGGACGCATCGAGCCCGTAAAGCCTTGGGTAGGTCATCTTCTTTTTTTTCTCGTCAGATCCCCTCTGCTTTCCGAGCACCTCGGTGTCACCCTCGACGTCGAGGATGTCGTCTATGATCTGAAAGGCAAGCCCCACTGTCTCACCGTATTCAGTGAGTCCACGGAGGGCAGCTTCATCGCACGAGGCAAGCATGCCCCCTGCGCGCACCGAAGCCGCGATCAGCGCAGCTGTCTTGTGGCGGTGTATGAAGGAAAGGGTCTCCGCATCCGGCTCGGCATCCTCGGAGAGGAGATCCTGAGCCTGCCCGCCCACCATTCCGCGGCCTCCCGCAGCGAAGGCTATTTCATGGACCACCTTCAGGCGAGCCTCGGAAGACACCCCCGTTCCGGCCATGGACGCATCCGAAAGCAGGCAGAACGCCTCTGTCAGAAGGGCGTCGCCGGCGAGTATCGCCATGCCCTCACCATAGACCTTGTGGTTCGTCGGCTTGCCCCGTCTCAGGTCGTCGTTGTCCATGGCGGGGAGGTCGTCATGAATCAGGGAGTAAGTATGGATGAGTTCAAGGGCGGCGGCAAAAGGCAGTGCATCTTCCACAACGCCTCCACATGCCTCATGTGAAGCTATACAGAGGACAGGCCTTATGCGCTTTCCGCCCGCGGAGAGGGAATAGACAACCGACTGATGCAGCACCGCGGGATGCATCGGAGCGGAAAAGTAAGTCTCGAGGAACGAATCGACCCGTCTCTTATTTTCTTTCAGGTAGGCTGAGATGTCCATATCAGGTTATCAGATGTCCGCGGATCAGATCGGCAACGGGAACGCGGCGGAACGACGCTTCACGTCCGTCCCGATCCTCCACTACGGTGCCGAGATATCCCTTCTTACTCCCACTCGATTGTCCCGGGCGGCTTGGAGGTGATGTCGTACACGACCCTGTTCACGCCCTTGACCTCATTTATGATCCTGTTGGAAACTCGTGTCAGGAGGCGCTCGGGAAGTTTCGCCCAGTCGGCCGTCATCCCGTCGAGGCTTGTCACCGCCCTGACGGCGATCACGTGTTCATAGGTCCTCTCATCTCCCATCACTCCCACGCTCCTGACGGGCAGGAGCACCGCGAACGCCTGCCAGATCTTCCTGTACAGGCCTTCGCTCTTGACCTCATCGAGGACGATCGCGTCTGCCTCGCGCAGGATTTCAAGCCTCTCGCCCGTGATTTCGCCGATGCAGCGTATGGCGAGTCCGGGGCCGGGAAAGGGATGTCTCCAGCATATCTCCTCAGGCAGTCCGAGTTCATGCCCCAAAACCCTCACCTCGTCCTTGAACAACTCCCTGAGCGGTTCGATAAGCGTAAGTTGCATCACCTCTGGAAGGCCTCCCACGTTGTGGTGGCTCTTGATCACCGCCGATGGCCCCTTGAAGGAAACGCTTTCTATCACATCGGGATAAAGGGTCCCCTGTGCGAGGAATGAGACGTCCTGTATACGCTTCGCCTCCTCCTCAAAGACGGCGATGAACTCGTTTCCGATAATCTTTCTCTTGCGCTCCGGATCGGTGACGCCGCTGAGCTTCCCGAGGAACCTCTCCCGGGCGTCCCGGTGTATCAGCCTGATGTGGAAATGATCCTGGAAGGTCTTCCTGACCTTCTCGGCCTCTCCCTTCCGCAACAGCCCGTTGTCGACAAAGATGCAGGTGAGGTTATCGCCAATGGCCCTGCGTAAAAGCAACGCCACCACGGAAGAATCGACACCCCCGCTCAGCGCACAGATCACTTTTCCCCC
>JBLMXV010000164.1:0-27370 GCA_050257935.1 Chloroflexota bacterium | reverse complement strand
CTAAGCCGAAGTCGATGAGTTGCTCCACGGTGTAAGAACCTGCAGCCTGGTTGAGTCGAACTACCGTCGTGAGTGTCTCTTCGGCACTCACACGACCCCCATATGAATCGTTTTCAGGTCTCATATGTCCGCCTCAATGTGCCCTTCCGGACTCGATTCCACCTTTCCCCAGTCCGCAGCACGAACACACACCCCTGTTGCAATGAACCAAACGAGACATCCAGAGACATCTCATTCTTGGGGTTCATTTCGAAAGTCCTTCACTGACATTCATCACCACACTCCTGCACTTGAGCCGCCCGATGCTGCCGCGAAGACGTCAATGATCTGGCTAGATATTTACGACCTTGTACGTGTAGTGTATCTCTGCGGCCCCTTCGAGGGTCGCTTTGACCGAACAGTACTTGGTCATAGAGAGATCTATCGCCTTTTTCACCGCCTCCTCGGACAGGTCCCTGCCGGTCACGGTGTAATCAATTACTATCTTTGTGAACTTCTTGGGATACTCCTCGGCCATCTCGCCTCTGACCTCGGCGTCGATCCCGGTCACCTGCAGTCTCTTTTTCTGTAGTATAGACGCGACGTCCATGCCCGAGCAGCCTGCGACCCCAGCGAGGAGCATTTCCATCGGCCTCATCCCCGTATTCTTTCCGCCGACCTCGATGCCTGCGTCCATGACAATTGCGTGGCCCGTTCCCGACTCGCCGACAAACTGAAGCCCATCAGTCCACTTCACCGCTGCAGTAAGCATGTCTACCTCCTTAGGGATGCGTGAGTTGAAGTCTCTGGATCGCCGTGGCCTTGCCGTTCTTGTCGTCGATCTGCACAAGCACCGCGGAAAGCACCGCCTTTCCGTCAGCAACATCGTATTTTCGCGGCATGAGGGTGAGAAACCGCTCGACTATCTGCTGCCTCTCAATGCCTATCACAGATTCCTGCGGACCTGTCATGCCCACGTCGGTTATGTATGCCGTCCCGCCCGAGAGCACCTTCTCATCTGCGGTCTGCACATGGGTATGTGTCCCGATGACTGCCGAGACCCGCCCATCGAGATAGTATCCGTAGGCGATCTTCTCCGAGGTCGCCTCCGCGTGGAAATCGACTACGATGATGTTAGTCGTTGCTTTCAACTCCTCGATCTCCCGGTCGGTCGTCCTGAAAGGGCAATCGAGGGTGTTCATGAACACCCTCCCGCTCACATTGAGCACCGCAACCTTCGTTTTCCCCGTCTTCGAGACGACAACGCTCCCCATGCCGAGTGTGCCCGGGGGATAATTGATCGGTCTCAAGAGCCTGTGCTCCTTCGCAATATACGGGAGCGCCTCCTTCTTATCCCACACGTGGTTGCCGGTGGTGAGCACGTCGATTCCGTAGCTGAAAAGCTCGGTGGCGGTCCTGTCTGTGATTCCGAACCCGCCGGCAGCGTTCTCACCGTTCGCAATGACCACGTCCACCTTGTACAACGAGACGAGATTCGGCAGCAGAGACTTCACAGCCTGTCTGCCGTTCTTGCCGACGATATCACCTATGAAGAGTATTCTCATGAATTCCGTGAGGGAACCAGGGACGAACTGCAGGACACCGTGCCCGTTTCACAGCAGTCCCACAGACTCGGAGGTCATGGTTGGCAATCGCCCCCTTCACGTCCCCCGGTCAGGCAGGTGCCGGTCTCATAACAGGCAAACCGGGTGCCACATTGAAGCCGCTCCGCAGATATTTCGGTCAGATAGCGTGTCAGCCCGCAGCAGCCGAGCCCTGCTCACTTGGCATAATCGACATACCTCGATTCCCTTATCACCGTCACCTTGATCTGTCCGGGATAGGTCATCTCGGCCTCGATCTTCCGGGCGAGGTCCCTCGATATCATGGCACTCAACTCGTCGTTCACGTCCTCGGGCTTCACAATGATCCTTATCTCACGTCCTGCCTGAATGGCGTAGCACTTGTCGATCCCCCTGAAGGACATGGCGAGGTCCTCGAGTTTCTGGAGCCTTTTGAGGTAGTTTTCAATACTCTCCTTCCTGACGCCGGGCCTGGCGGCAGAGAGGGCATCACCGGATGCGACGAGCGCAGACTCGACGCACGTGGGATCGACGTCGCCGTGATGGGCGAGGATGGCGTTGATAACGTACTCGCTCTCTCCGTATTTTTTGGCAAGGACCGCCCCGATGTCCTGGTGCGAACCTTCCATCTCGTGGTCCACCGCCTTGCCGATATCGTGGAGGAGTCCCGCTCTCTTCGCCAGTTTCATGTCCACGCCCAGCTCTCCGGCCATCATGCCAGCGAGATAGGCCACTTCCTTCGAATGCTGAAGCACGTTCTGTCCGTAAGAGGACCGGTACTTCAGCCGTCCCACAAGCTTTATCACATCAGGATGCACGCTGGAAATCCCTAGGTCAAAAACCGCCTTTTCCCCCTCCTCCCGTATCGTCGCGTCGACCTCACGTCTGACCTTCTCGACGATTTCTTCGATCCGGGCGGGATGGATCCTCCCGTCACCCACGAGTCTCTCGAGGGCGACACGGGCAACCTCGCGTCGAACAGGATCATGGGCTGAAAGCGTCACCACCTCAGGCGTGTCGTCCACTATCAACTCCACACCGGTGACGGATTCGAAGGCCCTGATGTTTCTTCCCTCCCTGCCGATGATCCTGCCCTTCATCTCGTCGTTGGGCAGGCTCACCGCCGAAACCGTCGCATCGGCAACGAAGTCGCTTGAATAGCGCTGGATCGCCAGGCTGATGATCTCTTTGGCCTTCTTCTCCGCATCCTCCCGCGCTTCGTCCTCGATGCGTTTTCCAAGCTTCGCCGCCTCGAACCGCGTCTCCTCTTCGACGCGCCTGAAGAGTTCCTGGCGCGCCTCCTCGGAACTGATCTTTGACAGACGTTCCAGAACCTCCCTCTGCTCCTGTATGACCTGGTTGTAGCTGTTCTCTTTGTCGATCAGACCCCGCTCTCTCGATTGGAACTCACGCTCTTTCTTGCCAAGTTCATGATCGCGCCGATCGAACTGGTCCATCTTCTTGTCGATCGTTTCCTCTTTTTGACGTAGTCTCCTGTCGAGCTGATTCAGTTCGCGCATCCGATCTTTGATCTCGCGCTCTGATTCAACCTTCGCCTGATAGGCAAGGTCCTTGGCGGACACTGCTGCTTCCTTCTTGATCGCCTCAGCTTCCCGCCTTGCCTCCTCCAGGGAATGGTCGCGCTCTCTTCCGAGGGCTTCCCACTGGGACTTGAGAGCTTTCTTATAGGCGAGAGAAAGGGCAGATCCGGCTGCAGCCCCTGCTGCGATCGCGAGGATAATGTAAAGAATGGGGGCATCCATCGCTGTCTCCTCCTGTCACTTTATTCGCACGTTACGCGGCACGCCGCTAGGTGCGGTGCAGCGACGCGTGCAGTGGACAGGCACCGGAGAGGACGGAGCCTCTGTCAGGTAAGCAGCCGGGCAGGCACAGGGGATTGTCGCGACGCTTTGCGCCCCGGATTATGGTACCTTCTCATCGAGAAAAACGGTACACATGCCATGTCATCTTCTGTTCCTGCCCCCAATTCCTCTATGTGCGAAATTATTGCAGCTATCCTCTACCGCTCAGATCCCACCGCCAACCTACTGCACTGCGTCCATCTGTCTATAGAGACTATGACCCACCCTGCCGTGTAAGCGACAAATTAGATCCCCATAGTACAGGTGGGTGCCTCCAAGGCAGTTTAGGCTTTCTCCCGAGGGAGACATGCACACTACGTACCTTAATCTGGCTCCCGAATGATCCAATTTGCAGGGATCAACTTTTTCGCCTAAGCACAAACAGGGCAGGTAAGTTATCCCACTGCCTATTTTATACCAGAAAGGAGTGGAATGACGCAATAGAAAACTTCACGTGCTGCCGTTCCCCCCAACCATTTCTCGTACCCGTGGGCCGGCGCACGTCTTAAGCCTCCGGCTGCAGACAAAACTTATTAGAGAATAGGGGGATTTCTTTATCGCCACACACATGACGTGAAACCGGAGGGGGTCAGCCCAGATCAGTACCTACGTTCGCAGCTGCATCGTGGCGGGAACGGCTCGAGGCCTTTTCAAAGCGATGGGATTGCTGATTCGCGTCTAGAACTGGATCGTAGAGCGCGCGAAGTCTACGAAATAGGTCGGGAAGACTCCGATGGCGAGGACCGCGAGCGTCGTGCAGAAGACGGCAAGGCTCTCGGTCGCAGAGGGGACGATGGCCAGCCGTTTTACCGGCTCCTTCATGTACATGAACATGACGACCCTCAGATAGAAATAGGCTGATACGGCGCTAAATATGACCGCGACTACGGCGAGCCAGGTGTAGCCCGCTTCTATAACCCCCACGAAGAGATAGAATTTCCCGACAAATCCGGCAGTTGGAGGAATACCGGTAAGGGAAAACATGAAGATGAGCATGATGGCCGCCGCGATCGGGTGTGTCTTGCTGAGGCCCTCATAGTCGGCAATCTCGTCGCCCTTGCCGGTCTCGGTGTTCAGCAGAATGATCATTGCAAAGGCACCGATGTTCATGAAGGCATATATGAACAGGTAATTCATCATGCTCGAAAGGCCATCAGCCGTCCCCGCGATGATGCCGAGAAGGATATATCCCGCGTGAGCGATGGACGAGTAGGCCAGCATCCTCTTGATGTTCGTCTGAGTCAAGGCCAGGATGTTACCGACCGCCATCGTCAGCACCGCCAGGATGCTCAGGTAGAGCTTCCAATCAGCCGAGAGGGGTTCAAAGCCGACGAGAAAGACCCTTGCGAGGACCGAGAAACCGGCGGCCTTAGGGCCGACGGACATGAACGCGGTGATCGGGGTGGGAGCTCCCTCGTAGACGTCGGGCGCCCACATGTGGAAAGGCACTGCCGCTATCTTGAACGCGAAGGCAACCATCAGGAAGAGCACCCCGATCATGACCTGCGTGTGCTGCAGGTCCGGATTCGTCACCTTGAGCGCGATCTCCTGTATGACCGTCGTCCCCGTCGACAGATACACCATGGATATGCCGTAGAGGAGGATCGCGGAGGAGAAGGCGCCGAGCATGAAATACTTGAGTGCCGCCTCATTCGATTTCGGGTCGGTCCTCTTGAAGCCTGCGAGGACATAGGTGCTGAGCGCCATCAGTTCGAGCCCCAGATACAGCAGGATGAGGTCTCCAGAAGATGCCATGATCATCATGCCGAGAGTCGAAAAGAGGATGAGGCTGTAGTACTCTCCGTAGTGGATATCCTCCACCTTGAGGTATCTCACCGAGATAAACGTCACAAGGATTGCGTTGATGTAGAATATGACCTTGAAAAACCGAGAGAAATTGTCAGAGATGAACATGTCGCTGAAGGCGACGCCCGGGGGATTGATGAGTGTAAACACCGCGACGATAGCCACGGAAGCGACGGTGAGGACGGCAAGAACCTCCTTCTCCTTGAACACGAGTTCCGCGGTCAGGACGAGCAGGGCGAGGCACGCCATCCACACTTCCGGCCTGATGACTTGAAGCTGCGTCGCGAAATCCATCAACAACCTCCTCTTACCCGGTGAACCGCACCCATCGATAACGACCTATTTCAGCATCGATAGGGTTACGCCGCCGCCCTGTGCGACAGCATCCTGGACCCTCACCATGAGGTCGGCCACGGACGTGTGCAGGAAGTCCATGAACGTATTGGGATAGACGCCTATCCAAAACACGAGCACCAGGAGCGGCGACAGCGTCCATATCTCCCTGAAGTCCATGTCGGCATACCCGACCACTTTAGGGTTGGTCTCCTGAAAGAAGACCTTCTGGTAGAGCCACAGCATGTAACCAGCACCTATGATGATACCTGTGGCGGCGAGCACCCCTGCAAGCTTGTTCGCGGTGAATCCGCCGAGCAGTATGAGAAACTCCCCGACAAAGCCATTGAGTCCGGGCAGGCCTATGGAGGCCAGAGTGAAGACCATGAAAAACGAGGCATACACGGGCAGCACCGTCGCAACCCCTCCGTAGTCGGAGATTTCCCTTGTGTGCGATCTCTCGTAAATGACGCCGACGAGGAGGAACAGTGCTCCTGTCACAATGCCGTGGTTGAGCATCTGGAGGATACCGCCCTCCAGCCCCTGCACGTTCAGCGCGAAGATTCCCAAGGTCACAAAGCCCATATGACTTACTGAACTGTACGCGATCAACCTCTTCAAATCGGTCTGAATAAGGCAGATCGTCGCGCCGTAAACGATTGCTATGACAGAGAGTGCGAGCATGTACGGCGCCATCGCCACTGCGGCCTCGGGGAAGAGAGGAATAGAGAATCTGAGGAAACCGTAGGCTCCCATCTTGATGAGGACACCGGCCAGGATCACGCTCCCAGCCGTCGGTGCCTCGGTGTGCGCATCGGGAAGCCAGGTGTGCACGGGGAACATCGGAACCTTCACTGCAAAGGCGGCAAAAAAAGCCCAGAAGAGCCATAGCTGCAGGTTGAAGGGGAGGTGCTGCTTTGACAGTGCAACGATGTCGAACGTTCCTCCTCCCTTCATGAAGAGCACGATTATGCCGACCAGCATCAGGAGGCTGCCCACGAGTGTGTAAAGGAAGAACTTTATCGCCGCATACACCCTCCTCGGACCGCCCCAGACACCGATGATCAGAAACATCGGTATGAGCATCGCCTCCCAGAAGATATAGAACAGGAAGAAGTCGAGTGAGCAGAAGACACCTGTCATCGCGCCCTGTATCAGGAGCAGGGAGATGTAGTATTCCTTGATCTTCATCGTGATGGCGTTCCACGAGATGGTGACACAGAATATGCCGAGAAGGGCGCAGAGGACCACAAAGAGCACGCTGATGCCGTCGATCCCCAGGTAATACTGTATGTTCCACACGGGGATCCAGTCGGAGCGCTCCACAAACTGCATATGGTGGGCGGTCTTGTCGAATGAGGTGAGAACGGGAATGGAGATGAGGAATGTTGCAAGCGTGACGAGAAGGGCTGTCCACCGTATAAGGTTCGCTTGCTCCCTCTTCATAATGAGGATGACGAGCGAACTGAGTATGGGCAGAAAGATCAGGGTGCTCAGCACAGGATATCCGATCTGTTGCATGCGTTACCTCATGCTCATGATAGCGATGAATATGAAAAGCGCGACCGCCATGGCAATGCCGTAATGGCTCGTTAATCCTGTCTGGACGAGGCGGAGCTTTTCGGAGAAGCGGCCGATGGCTGAAGGGATTCCGTTCACCAGGAACTCTATGATACCGATATCGCTTACGCCCTCGACGATCTTCTTGGCCACCCAGAGAGTCGGCCTCACAATTGTCGCGCTGTAAAGCTCATCCACGTAATACTTGTTCCACAGGACCTTGTGGACACGCTGGATTGTCAGATTTTCGAGGAGCTTGTCCGCGAGCGCCCCCTGCCTGGTGTACAGGATCAGCGCGAGGAGGATCCCCGCAATGCCTGCGACAATGCTTACCATGATCACCATCACCTCCTCGGAGTGCGTCCCCTCGGCGTGAGGGTGCCCCACCACAGGTGTGAGGAAGTCGAAGAACCTCGTGGAATGCTCAAGTCCTATCCACTCTCCGATAAGGGCGGGGATGCCGACCCAACCTGCGGCGATCGCTCCCACCGCAAGGATCATGAGCGGAACGGTCATCGACGCCGGGGACTCATGAAGGTGGTGCTCCTGCTCATGAGTGCCCCTGAACTTGCCATGGAAAGCTATGAGAATGATCCTGAAGGAATAGAGGGCGGTGATGAAGGCAGTAAGCGTACCTATGACCCAGAGAACCTTTCCCATGTCCCCTCTCAGATATGTCTGCCACAGGATCTCGTCCTTGCTGAAGAAACCTGCGAAGCCGGGAATGCCCGCGATGCTGAGAGAGGCGAGCAGGAAAGTCCAGTATGTTTTCGGCATGTGTTTCCTGAGGCCGCCCATCTTCCAGATATCCAGCTCTCCCGACATGGCATGCATCACGCTTCCTGCACCGAGGAAGAGGAGCGCCTTGAAGAAACCGTGAGTGTAAAGGTGAAAAATACCCGCACCGTAGGCGCCCACGCCGCAGGCGAGGAACATGTAGCCAAGCTGGCTGCAGGTGGAGTAGGCGATGATCCGTTTTATGTCGTTCTGGACAAGACCGATGGTGGCGGCGAAGAGAGCGGTGAAGCCACCGGTGATCGCTACTACATTCATGGCCACCGGCGAGAGATCGAAGATCGCACTGCAGCGGGCGACCATGAAGACGCCTGCCGTAACCATGGTTGCCGCATGGATGAGTGCGCTCACCGGCGTCGGACCCTCCATCGCATCGGGAAGCCAGACGTGAAGCGGGACCTGAGCCGATTTGCCTACCGCGCCGCAGAACAGGAGCAGCGCGATCACGGTCACGAGGTCTGCCTCGTATCCGAAGATCGGTATCGTCTGCCCGATAATGCCCTTCACGCTGCCGAAAACAGGTTCGTAGTGAGTCGTCCCGAAGGTGAGGAAGATGAGCATCACGCCTATGCCGAACCCGAAGTCGCCGAAGCGGTTCACGATGAAGGCCTTCTTGCCCGCGTCGGACGCTGATTTCTTCTCGTAGTAGTAGCCGATCAGGAAGTAGGAACAGAGTCCGACCGCCTCCCACCCGAAGTAGAGCTGCAGGAAGTTGTTCGCGAGAATAAGCATGAGCATCGAGAAGGTGAAAAGGTTCAGGTAGGCGAAGAACCGGTAGAAGCCCTTATCGCCGTGCATATATCCAACGGAATACACGTGCACGAGGAAGCTCACCACCGTCACAACGACCAGCATGACAGCCGTGAGCTGATCGATGAGGAACCCCACCGAGACCTTGAAGGTGCCTGATACGATCCAGGAATACACGTCACCGTTGATCACCTTCCCGCCGATGACCTCCGACACGGTGACAAGAGATATGACCATCGAAAGACCGACGAGAGGGACCGATACCCAGTGGGCCCAATGCCTGATATAGGATCTCCCGAAGAGTATATTGATGAAGAACCCTATCAGGGGCAGGAGCGGGATGAGAATGTATTTAAACTCCATCGGTCCTCCTCATCCTTTCATCTCCGTTACCTCATCGATATGGGCAACGGCCTTGGTCCTGAAGAGGGCGATGAGTATCGCAAGGCCTATCGCTGCCTCTGCGGCCGCTACGGCGATGACGAAGAAAGTGAGGATCTGGCCCCTCAGGTCCTGCATGAAATGGCTGATCGCCACGAGGTTGATGTTGACGGCATTGAACATGAGCTCTATCGACATCAGGATGATGATAATGTTCTTCCTGGTAAGAAACCCGACCATGCCGATGACGAAAACCGTGATGCTCAGCCACAGGTACCAGCTCAGCTCAGTCATTGCCTACCCCTTCATTTTTTTCTTCGCCAGGACGATCGCTCCGATGATAGCCACGAGCAGCACGATCGACACGACCTCGAAAGGCAAGAGGTACTTCACGAAGATTTCCTGTCCCAGCGCCTTTGTGTACGTCGTCTTCTGGATGTACTCAACAGTGTGGACGCCGGCCTTCGGAACCACCACTGTTGTCAGGCCAAAGCCCACCATAAGCAAAAGGCCCGCTGCGGCAGTCACGGCGACTGCCCACGAGCCGATGTAGATCTCGATCTTCAGCTCTTCTTTGAGATTCAGCACCATAACGGCAAAGAGAAACAGCACCAGGATCGCACCAGCATAAACAATGACCTGGACAGCAGCGAGAAACTCCGCGTTGAGAAGTATGAAGATCCCCGCGATATGAAAGAAGAGTACGAGCATGGCGAGGATCGCGTGGATGGGGTTCCTTCTTGTTATCACCACTATGGAAAGGAGCACGATCACAATGGAGAAATAGCCGAAAAAAAACTGTATCATGCGCCCACCTTGCTCTCTTCTCTCTCTTTTCTTCTTTCGGCCAGTCTCACCCTGTCAAAGACCGCCTGGCCGTCGTGGCCCGTGTAGTCGGAAGACTTAGGGCCGTAAAATCTCTCGAAATAGCGCTCTCCCGGCTCGCCGGCCATGTAGTTGTCCCAGTTGTCGAGAAGCCTCTCCTTGTTGAACATGAATTCATCCCTCGTGGTGCCGGAATACTCGTAATGTCCGGTAAGCACGAGGGCGCTGTATGGACATGCCTCCACGCAGAGCCCGCAGAAAAGACACCTGAGGGTATCGATCGAGTACTGCTTGACGGGTTTACCCTCAGCGTCTTTTGCGATAGCGAGATAGATGCACTTCGAGGGGCACGCCGCCGCGCAGGCGCCGCAGTGGACACACCGCGGCGAGCCATCGGCGTTCTTGGCCCACGCATGGAGACCTCGAAACCCGGGCATGGCTGGCCTCTTCTCGGTCGGATACTGCCTGGTCACCGCGTGCGAGAAAAGCCTGTTGACCGTGAGGGCCATTCCCTTGAGGATCTCGATGAAGAAGAGCTTGTAAAGCACCTTCTTGATCATCTCACACCGCCTTGAAGACGCCGGCCATCTTGAGAATGCCCGTGACGAGGATATTCAGGATCGACAGGGGGATAAGCACCTTCCACCCGATACCCATCAGCTGGTCGTATCGGTAGCGCGGAATCGTCGCACGTACCCAGTAGTAAATGAAGATGCAGAAATAAACCTTCGCTATGAACCACACAATGCCGGGGACCTTAAGGAGGAAGGGAAAGAAATCGGTGATCATCGGCGGCAGGGTCCAGCCCCCCAGATAGCAGATAGTCCCCAGCGAGGCCATTACGATCATCGCGACATACTCTGCAGCATAAAAGAGGGCGAACCGGAATCCACTGTACTCCGTGAAGTATCCCGCCACGAGTTCGCTCTCTGCCTCGGGAAGGTCGAAGGGGGTACGGTTGGTTTCGGCAAAGGCTGAGATCACGAAAACGGTGCCGCCAATCAACTGCGGCAGAAGGAACATGCCGTAAGGATACGCCGCCTGGGCCTGGATTATCTCCCGCAGGTTCAGGGAGCCGGCCATCATCATGACCCCTACGAGGCTCAAACCCATCGCGACCTCGTAACTCAAGACCTGCGCCGCGGACCTTAACCCGCCGAGAAAGGAGTACTTGGAATCCGATGCGATTCCCGCGAAGATGATGCCGTAAGCGCTTATGGAAGACATGGCAAGGATGAAAAGAAGCCCCACGTTGATGTCTGCGATCGAGAATCCGGAAGAGAAGGGGATCACCGCAAGGGAGCTCATGACTGCAAAGAAAGATATGACCGGGGCGGAGAAGAAGATGGGCTTGTCCGCCTGAGAAGGAATGATGTCTTCCTTGAAGAGCAGCTTCATCATGTCCGCCACTGGCTGCAGGAGTCCATGGGGCCCGACCCTCATCGGGCCGAGGCGCACCTGCATGTGACCAACGACTTTACGTTCGAAGTAGGTGGCGTAGGCGACGTGGAGCATCACCACGCTCACCACGACGATGGCCTTGATCAGTATGATGACTATGGCGATGAACAAATTGAGATAATTATCGAGATAACCCGGTGTCAGCATATCGTCCCTCTCACGCGCGCGGTGGCGCGATTATCTGTCACATTCCCCAAGTACGATATCGATAGTACCGATGTTGGCGATGACGTCAGCGATAAGATGACCAACGCACAGCCTCGGCAGGACCGAAGCATGCACAAAAGACGGAGACCGCAGCCTCAGCCTGTACGGCTTGCCCGTGCCGTCGCTCACGATGTAGAAGCCGAGTTCACCCTTCGGTACCTCCACCGCAGAGTAGATCTCCCCTTCAGGCGGGGGTATGGCCCCTTTTCTGATCAATGTCATGTGTACCGGGAGCACACCCTTCTCGGCGAGCACCCTGTCCTTCGCAGGGAGGGTCACCTTCGGCGCGTCGGGCGTCAGTATGGGACCGCGCGGCAGCTTCTCTATGCACTGTTTGATGATCTTGTTAGACTGCCTGAACTCCTCCATCCTGCAGCGATACCGGTCGTACACGTCCCCGGCCTTCCCGATGGGCACGTCGAAGTCGACCCATTCATAGGCGTCATAGGGCACGTGTTTTCTCACATCGTACGAAACGCCGGACCCTCTCAGCGTAGGACCCGTGAGGCCCCAGTTCACCGCCTCTTCTGGACCGATGACGCCGATCCCCTTCGTCCTCCGGAGCCAGATCCTGTTCTGGTCGATCAGAGTCTCGTATTCCTCGATCCTCGCGGGGAACTCCTCAGCAAAGAGATACAGACTGTCCAGGAATTCCTCGGAAACGTCAGACTTTACACCGCCGATGCGCGGGTAACTCGGAGTGAGCCGCGCGCCGCAGAGCATCTCGAAGAGGTCGAGAATCCACTCCCTTTCACGCATGGAATAGAGGAACACCGTCATCGCGCCGATGTCAAGTGCGTGAGTAGCTATCCATACGATATGGCTCGCGATCCTCGACATCTCTGACACGATCGTGCGGATGTACTTCGCTCTCGGCGGCGCCTCGATGCCAAGGAGCCGCTCAACCGCCAACGCATACCCGACGTTGTTGGCCATAGCTGAGCAGTAGTCGAGCCTGTCGGATAGGGGAAGACCGCTCGCATAGGTGAGGCTCTCGTGGAGTTTCTCGTGTCCCCTGTGAAGAAACCCGACGTAGGGGGTACATCCCACTACCGTTTCTCCGTCAAGATCGAGGATGAGCCGCAGCACGCCGTGCGTGGCGGGGTGCTGGGGACCCATGCTGATGACGAGATCCTTGGTCTTAAAGCCCGACGACCGCTCGTCCAGTTCCACTGTTCCTCTCCTTACAATCGCCTGTCTTGGGTATCTACGAAGCGTCCTCTGGACACTGCCACTCGTACTGCTTGCAGTCCTTCGACTTTTCGACGACGTGCTTGAATCGCAGCCACTCGTGTTCTTCCGAGGGGCCGCGAAGAGGGTAGTCTTTCCTCAGCGGGTGCCCTTCCCAATCATCAGGAAGCAGGATTCTCCTGAGGTCGGGGTGGCCATTGAAGCTGATGCCGAACATGTCATAACACTCCCGCTCGTGCCAGTCCGCGCCGATATGGAGCGGAACGATACTGTCAATGGCGGAATCGTCCTCAGGCACCTCGACCCTCAGCCGGATGAGGTGCCTGAGGGCAACTGAATAGAGATGGTAGACAACCTCGAATCTCGGTGTCTTCTTCTCGAAGTAGTCCACGCCGCAGAGATCCCTCAGGAGATCCATCTGCAATTCGGGCTCAGTCTTCAGGTAGGCGACAACGTCGCGCACCCTTTCCTTCTTCATGATGACCGAGGCCTGGCCGCCATACTCCTTCACTTCTTTGACTTCGTCGGAGAATTTCTCCTGCAGTCTCTTCGCTATCTCCAGCGGCTCCACCTGAAGTACTCCTTACCGATCTTTTCCTGAAGCTTGATTATCCCTTCCATCAGCGCCTCCGGCCTCGGGGGGCAGCCGGGAATGTACACATCCACGGGCAGGAAGGTATCGACACCCTGCACCACGGAATACGTCGCATAGATGTTTCCTGAACAGGCGCAACTCCCCATGGCCACGACGTAGCGGGGCTCCGGCATCTGATCGTACACACGCCTGATAATCGGGGCCATCTTCTTGGTAACTGTTCCCGCAATGATGACGCAGTCAGCCTGTCTCGGCGAGGCCCTGAAAATGATGCCGAAGCGGTCGAGATCATAGTGGCTCGCACCTGTCGCCATCATCTCTATAGCGCAGCAGGCGAGTCCGAAGCTCACCGGCCAGAGAGAGGATTGCCTGCTCCAGTTTACGACCTTGTCCACCGTCGTGATGATCGTGTTTCCGCCGGGGATGATCTTGATGCCCTTTTCAACCTCGACTACGTCGGCGGTTGCGCTCACTAATCCCACTTGAAGGCCTCCTTTCTCCAGGCGTATACGAAGCCGATCAGGAGTATTACGATGAATATCACCATCTCGATAAAGGCAAAGAGGCCGATGCGGTCAAAGACGATCGCCCAGGGATAGAGAAAAATCGCTTCAACGTCGAACACAACGAACAACATCGCGATTATGTAAAACCTGACGGAAAAGCGGTACCTCGTGGGCTCCACGAGCGGTGTGACACCTGTCTCGAAGGTACTCCCCGACTCATAAGGCATCAGCTTCTCACGGTAGGGTCTCCTCGGCCTGATGATCTCCCCGAGCAGCAGAAGGCCGAATCCCATGCCTACAGCAAGGATCATGAAGAGAAGAATAGGCAGGTAGTTTTCGGGTACGTAACTTCCGGGCATACGCGGGGTGTTATACCAAAAAAATGAGCCTTTGTCAACCCAAAAAAATATCGTGGCCCGGAAATCTGTTGACAGGACTCACGAGTCGTTCTGCACCCGAGGCGACACAGAAGGTACCAGTTTTCTTCCGATGCTGCATCTCGAGGAGTTTCTCTCTCATCTCGCCGAGAGGAGAGAGGTTGTCGGAGGATGCGACGAAGGTGACAGGAGCGCCCAACGAGGTGTTTGAAACCTGAGGTCGGGCAGACGAGTTTGCCTGACACTGCGTGCGGGCAAACCCTCTTATCCCCTCAACACCTCCCGGATTACCCCGCCGTCAGCACCCACGAGTCTCACGCGAAGCGGCATCTGTCCAAGGATATGAGTTGAGCAGCTCAGGCAGGGGTCGTATGCCCTGATCACCGCCTCCACCCTGTTGAGCATCTCCTCGGAGATCTGCTCTCCGTGGACGAAATGCCTCGCCACCTGCAGGACGCTCCGGTTCATGGCGAGATTGTTGTTCCCCGTCGCCACTATGAGGTTGGCCCACTGCATGAGCCCGTTCTCGTCCGCCCGGTAATGGTGAAAGAGAGTTCCTCTTGGCGCCTCGACGCACCCCACGCCCTCATAGTGATTGGGCTGCGCGTAGGAACGCACGTGGGTGCTCAGGATTTCAGGATCATTCAGCAACTGCTCCATCAGCTCTATCGACGCGAGGATTTCGACGAGCCGGGCGTAGTGGTTGTGAAAGGAACTCAGCACGGGGCCACGTTCGAGACTGCGGAACTCCGCCCACTCCTGGTCGGCCAGGGGAGTTCCCATCGCACCGCAGATGTTGAGCCTCGCAGCGGGACCGACGCGGTACATGCCTTCTGGATAGCCGAGGGGTTTGTAGTACGGTGACTTCAGATACGAAAAAGATTCGGTTGCCTCGCCGATGATGTCCTGGTAGTCTCCGGCGTGGAGCATTTCGGCAATGACCGTGCCCTTGGCATCGATGACACGGAGATGCCCGTCGGTGATTTCCCAGTTGCCTTCGCGGCTCACCAGTCCGAGAAAGAGGGAAGGGAAATTGCCGAAGGTCCGGCTCTCCCTGTCGAACCTGTCGAGTTCCCTCTTGAAGAAGGTGAGGGTTCTCGTGATGATGTCGTACGCCTCCGGAATCTCGGCGAGCATCATGTCGCGATGCTCTGATGACAGCGGCTCGTTCACCCCTCCCGGGACGACCCATGCGGGATGGACACGCTTCTTCCCGAGCCACTCTATGATATGGCCTCCGATCTGGCGCAGACGTATGCCGTCCTTCGCGAGTGAGGGATTTGCCTCGATGACACCGATGATGTTCCTCTTCGCGGGGTCAGCGTCGAAACCGAGCAGGAGGTCCGGAGAAGAGAGGTGGAAGAAACTCAGCGCATGGGACTGGATGAACTCACCGCAGTTAAGGAGACGCCTGATTTTTTTCGCCGCTGAAGGGATCCGCACGCCGAGGATGCAGTCACAGGCCTTGGCGGACGCAAGCGAATGGCTGATGGGACAGATGCCGCAGATCCGCTCAACTATGGAGGGCATCTCCGTGAACGGCCTCCCCTCTGTGAACTTCTCGAATCCCCTGAACTGGGTCACGTGGAACTTCGCATCGCGCACCTCTCCATGCTCATCAAGGAATATGGAGATCTTGCCATGCCCCTCTATTCGCGTGATAGGCTGAATCGTAATCTCACTTGACATTACCGTACCTCCTCTCGCCCTGGTCTCATCTCCCGAACCTCGTCCTGCCGCTCAGATCGGGCATGCGTCCCTCGAGAAGTTCAGTCAGCATGTAAAAGATCACCTCGGCAGGCGGAGGGCATCCAGGCAGAAAGAGGTCGACCGTCACCAGTTCATGAACAGGGCGGGCAGCCCTCAGCAGGTGCGGTACACCATCGGAAGGCACGTGCTGATGCTCCGTGGCGTTTTCCACGTATCCCCGCGCGAGCACATCCTGCACCCTGAACTGATTGCGCATCGCAGGGACATTGGCGGTGACAGCACAGTCGCCGAAAGAGACGAGCAGTTTCGATCTATGCCTGATCACGTGTATCTTGTCCTCGTCCTCATCGCTGCTCACCGCTCCCTCTACGAGTGTGACATCGACGCCGTCGGGAAACTCGTGGGCGTCCACGATGGGACTGTAAACCAGGTCGACCCTCGCGAAGACATCCAACAGCCTCTCGTCCATATCAAGGAAAGACATGTGGCACCCTGAACAGCCGTCCAGCCATGTCGTCGCCACACGAACCTTATTCATCTGACACCCTCCGTTCTTCCTGTGATTGCGTGAGAGCGCCGATAGGGCTTCGGATTGCAGGCGCTCATCGCTCTTTCCTCATCATCTGAAGGTACGGAAGGAACTGCCTTCTCTTCTCCATCTCGGCCACTGACTTTCCCTTTTCAGAGAGAGCGCCCGTGGGGCAGACCTGCACGCACTTGCCGCAGCCCGTGCAGGTCTCGGAGGTCCCCCAGGGCTGATTGAGGTCTGTGATGACACGAGCCGTAATACCCCGTCCCATGATGTCCCAGGTGTGAGCACCTTCCACCTGGTCGCACACGCGCACGCAACGCAGGCAGAGCACGCAGCGGTTGTGGTCGATGGTGAACCGGGGATGAGATGCATCTATCGAGTGGCAGGGATAGAGGTACTGGTAATGCACGTGCGTCATACCGAGTTCGACGCTCAGAGCCTGCAGCTCGCAGTGGCCGTTGGAGACACAGACGGAACAGACATGGTTGCGCTCGGCGAAAAGGAGCTCGAGTATCTTCCTCCGGTAATCCATCACCCGGTCGGAAATGGTGATCACCTCCATGTCCTGCCGCGGCAGCGTCACGCATGCGGGCATGAGTTTCGGCGAACCCTTCACCTCAACGATGCAGAGACGGCAGGCGCCTCGCTCGGACAGCCCGTCGAGATGACAGAGCGTCGGTATGGTGATGCCGTTTTGGCGTGCCACTGTGAGAATCGTCTCATCTTCGCGGGCACTCACGTCGCGGTCGTCTATCCTGAACGTCAGTATCCGCACGGGATTGACGTCTGTCTGAATCATCTTCGGGAGATGCTTCGGATGTATCATCGGACCTCCTCATGGATCCTGCATACCCCTGCGGGACATTCTCCTTCCTCGATGTGCGCACAATACTCGTCCCGGAAGTAGCGAAGTGTGCTCATCACAGGGTTCGGCGCCGTCTGGCCGAGGCCGCAGAGGCTCGTGTTCCTGACGAGATCGGAGAGTTCCTCAAGCATGGCGATGTCGGAGATCTGCCCCTGTCCGGTAGAAATCTTCTCAAGAAGATTATAGATCTGTGCCGTGCCCACCCTGCAGGGCACGCACTTGCCGCACGATTCTGACATGCAGAACTCCATGAAGAACTTCGCCACGTCCACCATGCAGGAGGTATCGTCCATCACGATCATGCCCCCCGAACCCATGATCGATCCCACCTTGGCGAGGGATTCATAGTCAACGGGCATATCGAGGTGCTGCTCGGGTATGCACCCGCCAGAAGGGCCGCCGGTCTGCACCGCCTTAAAGCGCATGCCATTGGGAATGCCCCCGCCGATGTCGAAGACGATATCACGGAGCACCGTCCCCATGGGGACCTCGATCAGGCCTGTATTCTTGACTCGACCCGCCAGTGCGAAGACCTTAGTCCCCTTGCTCCTGTCAGTGCCTATTCCGGCGAACCAGGTTCCCCCGTTGCGTATGATCGGCGGGATGTTCGCAAGGGTTTCAACATTGTTGATCAAGGTGGGAAATCCCCACAGCCCGAACTCGGCAGGGAAAGGCGGCCTCGGTCTCGGAGTGCCCCTTCTGCCCTCGATCGATCCGATGAGGGCGGTCTCCTCGCCGCACACGAACGCCCCTGCGCCGAGCCTGACCTTGATGTCGAAACTGAACGTGGTGTTGAAGATGTTGTTGCCGAGGAAGCCGAGACGTTCAGCCTGGGCGATCGCCGCTTTCACACGTTTCACCGCCAGAGGGTACTCGGCGCGCACGTATACGAACCCGTGATGTGCGCCGACGGCATACGCGGAAATAGCCATACCCTCTATGATGCGATGGGGGTCGCTCTCCAGGACGCTGCGATCCATGAATGCTCCGGGGTCGCCCTCGTCGGCATTGCAGATGACGAATTTCGTGTTGCTCACCGCCTTCGAGACCGCAGTCCACTTGAGGCCGGTGGGAAAGCCCGCACCGCCGCGCCCCCTCAGGCCGCTCCGCACGATCTGTTCTATCACGCCGGAGGGCGTCATGAGCCTGAGGGAGTTATACAGGGCCTCATATCCGCCCACAGCTATGTAATCCTCGATTCGCTCGGGATCGATCTTGCCGCAGTTCTCGAGAACGATCTTTCTCTGGCGTTTGAAAAACGGCATCTGAGCTGAGCAATCGAGGCGGCTTATCGGACTCCCTCCGAGTGACTCGAGGATCTCGGACACATCGGAGACCTTCACGCCTGCGTACAGCAGCCCTTCCGGCTCGATCGATATGAGGGGGCCAGCCGTGCAAAGGCCGAGACAGCCGACCCCCTTGATTCCGCACCAGCTCTCGAGACCGCGCCTGCTCACCTCTTTCTCGAAGGCTTCCCTCACGAGTCCGCTTTGGCATGAGAGGCATCCCGCCGCCACGCAGACATTGATCCTGTGACGGAACCCCTCGTGCTTCTCCTGCTCTATCTTCGCAATCTCGTGGAGTTCTTCAAGTGTCATAACGCACCCACCTCCCGATCCTCTCCATGACAGACGGCGGGTCCAGCTTACCCGCCACCTCGCCGTCGAAAACGACTGCAGGAGCAAGGCCGCACGAGCCGAGACAACGGGCGGTCACGAGGGACACCTTGCCGTCAGCCGTTGTCTCGCCGGGGTTTACGCCGAGGCGACCTTTTATGCCCTCCAGAATCCCCGGAGCACCGCCGATGTAGCATGCCGTGCCCAGGCACACCACGCAGGTGTGTTCGCCGGGTGGCTTCAGGCTGAAAAAGTGGTAAAACGTGGCTACGCCGTACACAACGCTCAGAGGCACGTGAAGGGATTCTGCAACGTACTTGAGGGCATCGAGATCGAGGAATCCGAAAGATTCCTGGACAGCGTGAAGAGTCTCGATGAGCGCGTGCGCCTCGTTGCCGTGGAGGCGCATCGTACGGTTCACTACCCGCCAGCGCCTGTCTTCGGCAGGCTTTGCGACTTCCCCCTTCTGCATCGAAGTTTGACCCAGCTTCTGATCCATAGGCCTTCTCCTTCCTGTTCTCACCGCCCCTGCCCTTCCCTTCAGGGAGAGCCGATCACCTCGCTTGGCGAGGGAACCAGGTCCTTCCGGCGTGTTGAGATGTTTGGACCTCGCAATCTACATAACGTTATCCTTTTCGGTCTTTATAATGTTTGCAACGGCCATGCCGCAGACATAACCTACTGGGAATAAATGTGTTTATCTAATTGAGTGGCGCAGGTTCGCAACATTTCGGCGCAACCCAGCGGTGAGGTCGCAATTTACGCTAGAAAAAGAATGGGGAGCTTGCAACGAAATGTTGCGATGTGCAGACTGATTGCAGAGTCTTCTGGCTGTGCGGCCGTGCGACCTAATTAAGATGGCACCTCACAACAGGAACGGTTCAACATTTCCCTCATGGCTTCGGCGGCTGGGGCCGGCCGGTTCTCCCGCCCTCACAATCTTTCATACTTGCGGACTTGTCGTCATCGCTCGCGTCAAGGGGTTCGCACTCGTTGAGTGTCTCGGGACGGCCGGTCGTTGATCCAACCACGTCTCTCTCCGGCAGAGGATCCGAACCCGAGTCGATTCCCGCACTCCTCTTAATCGTCCTCTCCGTCAAGGTATCGGGAGTGTCATGCGGCGAGAGGGAAGCAAGGACGAGCACGGTCGTCCTGCCCTCATCTGACTCCCGGACGATGAAGCTGTAATCCCTCAGTATCACCCGGAGAGCATCCGGGAGCCTTTGATTAGTGACGGAGACCGAGATCAGGTCGTACAAGAGCGTGTCGTCCTTGACCGTGAACTCAACGCCAGTCTTATCGCTTATCTCCTGTAACACATCCTCGAGGAGTTCGTCATCTGCCTCGACGGAGATGAGTCCGCCCTCTTCAGTCACGACAAGCGGCTTTTCAACCACCTCCTCAGATCCGCCAGTTTCGGCGCAACTGATGCCTCCGGTAAGCACCGAAAAAAAGATTGAAAGGATAAGCACTGTCATGGCAATGCAAGATGCTGGGCTTCTTCCATACATGTCTCAGGACTCCTCAGGTTCATGATCGCTCGCTATATGAGCAGCTGAACTACTCGCCGGTCGTCCTTCAAGATCACTCCCGCTTTTTTTCGGGAATACGCGGATATTGAGACGACTCCCCCTACGTAAAGACGTAACACCATATGCTCCGCCTGTCAAATAAATAATTCTTATGAATCTATAAGTGAATTGTTTGCATAGGTGCTTACAGACAGCGGGTATGGAGTGCGTCGGGCATAAAGAGCCTCGCGGTTCCCCCTTCGGAGCGTGATCGGCTACGGTGATCTCGACTTCTCTCCTCAATTGGTGTACCCTTGTAACAGGAGGGAACACAGATGAAACACATCCATGATTACGAGACAGTCTACCATCCGATTCCTACAGCCGAAGTGAAAGCTCTCGGGGTGAAGGCGACGGAGATCAGGAAGTGCAAGACCTGCCAGAAGGAAATGCCCTTCGTGCAGATCAGGGACACGTGGGTGCAACTCTTCGAGGACAGGGAATACGACGAAAAGGACATACTCCTGGCGTAACCTCGCAACGTCCGGTATATGCCCGCGGCCTGGGACGCGGGGCAGTGGGATCAAACTTACCCGCATACTCCCACACCTCCATAGAGGGGGTTCGGACCGTGCAGTCTTGACTCTTGACGGCTTCTCCGGACCGCCCGTGGCAGGCCATCATTACCTGCAAATATTCACAGACCTTCTACCCACTGCGAATTATCACGCAGTGCGGGCATTTCACCGCAGCTCCGGACAGAAGAAAAGTCAATCTATCAAATAGTTATGTTCTGGCATGGATATTGTTTGGTTTCTTGCGAGATCGGCGCTCACCCCTGACAGGAGGTGTACATGTCTCCCTTAGACCCACGGTATTTTGCCTCTTCCCAGTTCGACGAGTGTGTGGACAAAGAACTGCTGGAGGACATGATGGTCTCGCACACCCTCATGCGTATGTTTATCAGATCAAAGGGCCTCTGCAGCGAATTCCTCTCCTGGAGATTGAAAATAATCGAGGGAAAGAAGAACAACTGATCGGTCGGCACGCCGAAAGGGTCTCCGTCACTCACGAAGATTAGTCGTGCGAGCCACACGATCCCCGGCTCAAAGGCAGCTATGCCGCCTTTCACGAGGGATACGACCACTGATTCAGCTTCCTCAAGTCTGGATCACGTCACTTAAATCATGACGTAATCGTGCAATGTGTCAGTAGTTCTATCTCCCGTAAGGTTTCCACCTCTTTGTGCCCCACATGCTTCATCCCACACCCAAGTTGCCACCGCGAGATGCTATTGTTTAGTATGTAATACGATTGCCATGAAAAGACATGTACGGCCCTAAGGGACCCGATGCATGCCCTCGAAGGGCAGGGCTCGCGTCGCATTTCCACCTCTTAATCAACGCGGCTGCATATCAGCGGGCGAACCCACAGGACGTGCAACACATACGTAAGGAGGCCAGGTATGCGGTATCGGGGTCCGAAAATCTCGGTCGTGGGTGTTGGCAAAGTAGGCACAACCGTCGCGTTCTCAGTCATGATGAAGGGGCTCGCGAAGGAATTGCTCCTCGTCGACAGGAACAAGGACGTCGCAACAGGTGAGGCCTATGACCTCATGCACGCAAGCCCATTCTCCCGGCCCGTGGACATCAAAGCGGGAGAACTCTACGACACAAGAAACTCCGATATCATAGTTATCTCAGCCTCCGTGCCCGTTAAGCAGGCGAAGTCGAGGCTGGAACTCGCGCAGGCGAACCTTGCCCTGTACAAGGAGATCATCCCTGTCCTCGCAGAGCAGAGTCCGGAGGCCATCTTCCTCGTTATTACCAACCCCGTCGACGTAATGACGTACTTCGCGCTCAAGCTCTCCGGGTTCCCCCCGACCCGCGTGATCGGCACGGGCACACTCATCGACAGCGGCCGATTCCGTTCCCTCCTTGCAGAATCCTCGGGTGCCAACCCGAACGACATCAACGCCTACATCATCGGCGAGCACGGAGACAGCCAGTTCCCGGTGCTGAGCAGCGCGAACGTCGGTGGGCGCCCCTTTAAGATCATCGAGCGCGTCTATGATTTCTTCGAGAAGGCGAGGGGTGAGGGTCACATGGTATTCGAGCACAAGGGCCACTCGAACTACGCCATCGGTCTCGCCGTCCTCACCATCATAGAGAGCCTCGTCCTCGACAGCAGGCGCGTGCTGCCGGTAAGCATCCTCATCGAGAGATACCTCGGTGTCTCCGACGTGTGCCTTTCCATACCGGCCGTTGTCGGAAGGAACGGCGTACAGAGAGTCATCGAACTCGATCTCAACGAGACCGAACAGAATCAATTCAGGAAGTCGGCGGAGATGTTGAAGGCGTTCATCAAGAGCGTGGAAGGCTGACGAGGGGCCTGCGGGACGCGGACACCTCCTTATGGGTAGAGTGGCCACCACCATCACGCAGTCGATCAAGGCAGTGCGTGCCTTCAAACTCCGGACAGCCTTCTGCCTGATCAGCGTCGCCCTGGGAATCGCCTCAATAACCGTGATTGTAGCAGCCACCGAGGGCGCCTACAAGAAGGCGTTCGACATCGTCGCAAAGTTCGGGCCTGACTCGCTCCTCGCCTTCGGGGGCGGCGAGGAGACCCGTGCACGGGGAGAGCGCCAGAAGACGCTGACCCTCGACGACGTCGAAGCGATCAAGAGGAACTTCAGTACGGCTTATCTCGTCGTGCCAATGACCTCCGTAAGGGATATCACTGTCTCGTACCGTGACAAGAAATACCAGACCATGGTGATCGGGTCGACCGAGGACTACAGCCGGGTCTGGACGTGGCCGGTCATACAAGGCTCGGACTTCAGAGAGGATGATGTGAGAGGTCTCAGAAACGTCGGGCTCATCGGCCAGTATGTAGCGACCGAGCTTTTCGGCAATGAAGACCCCGTAGGCAAATACATGCTCGTAAAGGGCATTTCGATCCAGATCGTCGGCGTCCTGTCAGAGCGGGGGACATCCCCTGGAGGTTCCAACCTCGACGACCGGATCATCATGCCGCTTACCACCGTCATGAGAAAGCTGCAGAACGAGACACGGTACGTCTCGGCGATCAGGGTACGCTTCCGCGATCAGGAAAACCTCTACCGCTATGCCGAAGAGCTCCGCTCCTTTATGAGGGCCCGCCACCGGCTTCCCGATGAGGAACCCGATGATTTCAGAATCATCACACCAAAGGAGATCATCAAGTTTCTCGTAGCACTCACCGGCTCTCTCGTCCTCTTCCTCGGCATCACAGGCATAATCTCCCTCGTCGTGGCAGGCTTTGTCCTTGCCAACCTCTTTCTCCTCTCGGTAAGGGAGCGGACGAAGGAGATAGGGATCCGGAGGGCCACTGGCGCAAAGCGGCGCGACATTCTCTGGCAGTTCCTCGGAGAATCTGTCGTGATCACCTCGGCGGGGGGGCTGGCCGGCTTCGCAATCGGGCTTTTCTCTTCGAAACTGCTCGTGCTCATCGCGGACTTCCCGATATACTTCTCATGGAAGGCCTTCACCGTCGGCCTGCTGCTCTCATGGGTGGTGGGGATCGGCTTCGGGCTTCAACCGGCAGCCAGGGCAGCCAACCTGAAGCCGATAGAGGCAATCAGAACGTGAAGCGCATACTTCTCAACCTCAGGATCGCGCTCCGGTCGCTCCAGAGTTTCAAGCTGAGGACGTCGCTCGCGGTCCTTGGAGTATTCCTCGGCACCCTCTCCCTCGTCGTCGTGTCGAACCTGTCAGAGTCTCTCGCCAGGAAGGCAGAGATCGAGGCCTCGAGCCTCGGCAAGAATCTTCTCATCGTGAGGAGCGGGATCGTGAGGAGGTTCGGTGCCGGCACAAGGCTGTTGAGCGAAGCAACTACTCTCACCCTCGGCGATGCCCGTGCCATCCTTCAGGGCACGAGACTCGTGAACGCAGTCTCTCCCTCGGCGAACAAGTCCTTCCCCGTCAGGTACGGTCATGTCAAACTCGCTTCGATCCTCGTTACGGGGGTGACGCCGAACTACCAGGAGGTCCGGAACTTCTATGTCAAGGAAGGAAGCTTCATCACCGAAGAGGACAACGAGAACCTCAGGAGGTCGGCGGTCATCGGCAAACGGGTAGCGGAGAAGCTCTTCGGGGAAGAAAATCCTCTCGGCAAGCACATCCTCATCTATAGAGTGCCGTGCCGGGTGATCGGAGTGATGGAGGAAAAAGGGGTGGACCTTTCGGGCGTAGACCAGGATTCAGTCATTATGGTGTCCCTCAACACCTTTCTCCGGAGGTTCGTGAACCAGACTTACATCAGCAGCATCTCGGTCCAGGTCGTGGACAGCGAAGCCATTCCCTCGGCCAAGGCGTCGATTGAGGACATACTCCGGGCGAGACACAAGTTGAGAAACAAGAAGAGTGACGACTTCACGGTCATCGACCTCAAGGACGTACTCGCCCTCAAAACTCAGGCCGTATCGATGATCACCGTGCTCGGGAGAATCGCCGCAGTCGTGGCATTCCTCATCGGCGGTCTCGGCATCCTCTCGATCATGATACTCATCGTGAACGAGAGGAAACTCGAGATCGGCATAAGGAGGGCTGTCGGCTCCAGAAAACGGGATATTGTCCTCCAGTTCCTTCTCGAGTCGTCGTTCATCTCATTAGTCGGCGGGGCCGTGGGAGTCTTCCTCAGCATAATTGCCAGCCTCGTCATCTTCCGGTTCTCTGGCCTGCCCACTGTGGTCTCAGTGACGGGGCTCCTCATCGCCTTCACCGCGTCTGTGACAGTCGGCATGCTTGCGGGCATTTATCCGTCGAAGAAGGCGACGACGATCCAGCCTGTAGATGTCATCAGGTCATAGCCAAAGCGTCCCACAGACGAAGGGGCCCGCTCCAGCCTACCCGCTGTGAAGCTCACGGTTCCACACATTCAACTCTTCGGCCGTTTCCGCTTCTTTTGCCAGGTCTTGAGGTCGGCTTCGGGGGAACTTTTCCAGCCTGGCTCAGGCTCCCGTCTTGAGTGCCCTGACCCACAGGCTGAAGACGGGATCGACGACGCGCAGGGTCCCGTCTGCCTTTTCGACGTAGTCAAGATCGATCAGCCTCCTTATTGCTCCCTGAACCCCGCCGACGGAACCAAGGCCGTGACTCGCCATGTACGGTGCTGAGAAGGGCTTGTCTGTTGGCTCCTCGGACAGGGCGCTGAGCAGCTTGATCTGCTGAGGGGCCAGCGGCTGCAGCATCGCTTCAAAGACCGGCCTCTCCTCGTCGATCACTCGCCTGAACCCTTCCACGAGATTCTCTTCAGTCACCGTCTTGTCAGCGAGCTCGAATATAGTGTAGGGAACTCGCTGGATGTAATAAGGGTATCCCTCAACCCTCACTGCGATCTTCCTCGCGATCTCCTCGGAGCACCGCTTGCCGCCCTTGCCGAATTGTGCGACGATGAAGGCCACCGACTCTTCCTGAGGCAGAGGACCGAGGGGAAAGTTCACCGCGCTCTGATAGAAGGGTCTCTTCCTCTCGTTGAATATGTCTTTGAGCATTCTCCGTCTGCTGCCAACAAAGAAGTACGAAGCTCTCTCGTGAGTCTGGACATGGGAGCGCATGACCCCCTCTACTTGAAGAGACTCCCTCAGCTCGCCAATCTCCTGGAACTCATCCAACACGATATGCATGCCCTGCCCGCTGTCCGCCATGAATGACCCAAGCCCTGAGAGAGTGTCGTTCAACAAGTCGATACCTCTCGATCTGGTCGTCATCTCCACGGACAGCGACACGCCTGATTCTGGATCAGGGCGAAGAACGGGCCGCCACGATGAGAGAAACCGCATCGCCCCTCTCAGGAGACTCTCATTGTCCTTGCAGTACGCATACAGGCGCGCCGCCAGCCTGCCCGAGAGATCATCTACCGAGTCTACGCCGAAGAGATCAACGTACACAGTGATGACGGTCTGTTTTCGAAGGCGCTCCTGGACCCGCTTTACGAGCGACGTCTTGCCGTACCGCCTCGGTGAGAAGATGACGACATTGGCCCTGTTTTGAGCATGCAGCGTGAGTTGCTTTAGCTCCTGTTCTCTGTCGCAGAAGGGGGCATCAAGCGGAAGTTCTCTGAAGTAGAAGGGATTGTGCACACAACACCTACATCAGCTATATAGTTACTATATGATAGTAACTATATTGTAATATGTCAAGTGGCTCACGCCCTGACGCGGTAGCTATGTCGTTGATTCCCGGGCATGTGTATCGCCTCATTGTTTCGAAATCTCGGGTCTGCTTCTGTGTGTCCTAACATCCCCGTTCACGATGCGGCTTATCGATGTGAAGTGTTCCACTTCGCTGCCCCATCGCCTGCGCTTTCACGGAATATCTGCATTCCTGCTATACGGTAACATGAAAACCACTCTCACCATCACCAGCCGTGGCGTGGTCACGCTGCCGGCCAAACTCCGCCGGGAGATGGGTCTGAGGGCCAATGACCAGTTGATCGCGGAGACAACCGCTGAAGGTCTGCTGCTGCGTCCCGCCGTGACGCTTCCCGTCGAGATCTATAGCGAGGAACACGTCCGCGAGTTCGACGAAGCCGAGGCGGAACTGGCGCAGATCCTGCGCCCTGTCACCAAAGCGCCTAAAACTCCGCGGCCTCACAGTCAAACAGCGAGCGCCATTATCAACAGGTCGATGTCGAAAGGTGTAAGTCCGAAGATTCTTCCCAGCATCAGCAGCGGAAAGCTGTCTTTTTCCTTGGTCTTCTCCAGACGCTCCGCCTTCGTTTCAACCAATCGCGCAATGAGGGTATCGATTGGGTCTGTCTCGGCTGCATCAGGCGAAACGGTGCTCGAACCCAGCAGGGTGTCCAGTATCGACAGAATCTCCGCCTCGGAGATGAAAAGCTGTCTGGTCTCCCTCTCGCCGCCTGTAGTCGCCCGCCTGAGGTG
>JBLMXV010000163.1:0-11814 GCA_050257935.1 Chloroflexota bacterium | reverse complement strand
GGCAGGACAGTCGGCAGCCTTCGTGCGAGCATCGTCTTGCCGCTCCCGGAGCTCCGATCATGAGGACATTGTGGGACCCCGCCGCAGCCACTTCGAGGGCTCGTTTGGCATGTTCCTGCCCCTTTACGTCGGAAAAGTCGTCTTCGTACACCGAGCTTGCGGCCATCACCGCATCGAGGTCGACGGAATATGCATGGCCCGGAGAGGCGCCTGTCAGAAGCTCGATCACCTCCGGCGTGCTCCCGACAGCGTACACCTCGATCCCGCTGACGACTGCAGCCTCCGCAACGTTTTCCTTCGGCAGTATAACGCCCTTGAGACCGAGGCGCTTCGCTTCAAGGGCGATCGAAAGAGCTCCCCGGACCGGCTTCACCGAGCCGTCCAGCGAAAGCTCCCCCGAGATGATGAAGTCGCCGAGGGCAGCCGCAGGAATGACCCCCTCTGCGGCGACAATTGCGATGGCGATGGGGAGGTCGAAGGATGAACCTTCCTTCTTCAGATCAGCAGGTGCGAGGTTGACAGTGATCTGCTTGAGGGCTGCACGTATCCTATCCTTGCTCTCCTTGACCGCAGCGTCGGGCAGTCCCACGAGCGAAAAATGCGGAAGCCCCCTCGAGGATATATCAACCTCGACCTCGACGAGACTGGCATCAATGCCTACAACATACGCACTGAGCGCCTTGGAAAGCATCTCTTCTGATGAACCTTTCTCGTATGTCGCGGGTGATCTCCTGTCTCGTCCTGTCCCATCTCGGGGCGATAAGGATCTCGTCGGGAGCGGTCGCGAAGAGCCTCTGCAGCACGATGTCGGGCGACAGCCGCTGGATGAAATCGACGAGGAAATCGAGATACTCCTCGTAACCGAAGGTATGAAAGGGGCTCTGAAGATAGTGATCCGCGAGGACCGTGTCCCTGACGATCTGGAGCTGGTGGATCTTGAGGAAACCGACCGGTTGTGCGGAAATCTCATCGGCCATTGCGAGCATCTCCTCCCGCGTCTCGGTGGGGAACCCCGCGATGAGGTGAGCGCCTACGTGAATCCCGCGGCCGACGGTGAGGGCAAGGGCATCGAGAAACGCCTGGTAATCATGGCCCCGCAGCATGTAGGCGAGCGATTTGTCATATATGGACTGCAGGCCGTACTCGACGAGAACGAACTTGTCCCTTGCGATACTCTCGAGCAGGGCTATCTTCTCCTCATCTACGCAGTCCGGCCTCGTCCCGATCGCAAGGCCTATTACCGACGGCTCTGCGAGCGCCTCGTGATACAGCTTCTCGAGTTCACCGGCAGGGGCATAGGTGTTTGTATAGGGCTGGAAGTATACAAGGTATCTCCCCGCCCTGTAACGGGTAGACAAATAGTCGATCCCCCTGCGTATCTGCTGCGGGATCGACAGTTCGGGCGTGCACTGCGAAGGCCTGAAACTGCTGTTATTGCAGTAGATGCAGCCGGTGACGCCGAGGTTGCCGTCCCTGTTGGGGCAGGTGAAGCCGGCATCGACGTTGACCTTGTATACAACCGTACCGTAACGTTTCTTGAGGTAAGGGCCAAAAGCATTGTATCTCACTTCCATACCTTAATTATCAGCGCTACCGCCGCGTAATGTCAAATGGAAAAGTATCTGGTATAATAGCGGAAAACCTGTTCAGGGGGATGTCATGGCACTCGATTATCTAAAGGGTTTGGTGGAGTTCAGAGACGGTTCCGTCATCGTTACGGACAGAAAAAGGGTGAGAGAGGTCATGGACCGTCTCGTGTACGATTCCGTCCTCGAACCTGACGAGGAAAAGAGGAAGGCCCTGCTGCTCGTCACGAAAGAGATCGCAAAGGCCTGCGGGGCGATTCCCGCCTCAATCCAGGGGCTCTACGAAGAGATGGGGCGGAACTACCCGGGATTCACCGTACCTGCCATCAACATACGTGGACTGACGTACGACGTTGCCAGGGCCATATTCAGAAAGGCGATGCAGATGAAGGTAGGTGCGCTCATCTTCGAGATCGCCCGCTCCGAAATCGGCTACACGAAACAACGCCCTCTCGAGTACGCGGCGGTGGTGCTCGCAGCCGCGGTGCGCGAGGGGTTCGAAGGGCCCGTGTTCATCCAGGGTGACCACTTCCAGCTCGTGCGGAAGAATTACCTCAGCGGACCCAACGAGGAGACCGGGTATGTGAAAGGACTGATCGCCGAGGCGATCGAATCCGAATTCTACAACATCGACATCGATGCGTCGACCCTTGTCGACCTCGAGAAGCCCACCATCAAAGAACAGCAGAGGCCCAACTTCGAGAAGACGGCCGAACTGGCCGCGCATGTGAGGTCGCTCCAGCCTGCAGGGGTCGAGGTCTCAATCGGCGGGGAGATAGGGGAGATAGGCGGGAAGAACAGCACGCCGGAGGAAGCGAAGGCCTACTTGGACGGCTTCAGCGAAACGTTCACATCGGGCAAGGGCCTCAGCAAGCTCAGCGTTCAGACAGGCACAAGCCACGGCGGGGTAGTCCTCCCGGACGGCAGCCTTGCCAAGGTGAAGATAGACTTCGATACGTTGAGGACCCTTTCCGACCTTGCGCGCAAGGAGTTCAGACTCTCCGGATGCGTGCAGCATGGCGCCTCGACGCTTCCCGAAGAGGCGTTCCATATGTTCCCTGACACCGGAACGTCCGAGGTCCACCTCGCCACCGGTTTTCAGAACATAATGTATGACAGTGCTCACCTGCCCACCGACTTCAGAAAGGGCGTATACGACTTCATCAAGAAGGAGTACGGGAAGGAGTGGAAGGAGGGACAGACGGAGGAACAGTTCATGTACGGGACAAGGAAAAAGGGATTCGGGCCGCTGAAGAAGGAGTGGTGGAGCCTCCCCGCCGGCGTCAAGGACCCGATCATGGCAGAACTGGAATCGAAATTCGCCCTTCTCTTCGATAAGCTGAAAGTCACCAACACCATGGACATCGTGTCGAAAACGGTCAAGCCCCTTGCGGTGAAGAAAAAGATCGCTCCGGGCCTGCTGTAACCTTCCGTAAGCGGACATGAACAAGCGCCCACATTACGGAATCATCGTCGGCGGCGGTCCTGCGCCGGGCATCAACGGCGTCATAAGCTCCGCGGCAATTGAAGCCATCACCGAGGGCAAGACGGTCGTCGGCATCATGGGAGGCTTCAACAGCCTTTTCGAAGGACACAGGAACTGCGCCGTGCCCCTCACCATAGACGACGTCTCCAGGATCCACACACACGGCGGCTCCATTCTGAGAACGTCAAGGCAATACCCTGAAAAGGCCAAGGAGAAATTCGAGACGCTAATGTCCACCCTCAAGCACCTCGGCATCGGGCATCTTATCACCGTCGGCGGCGAAGGGACGCTCTTCATGGCAAACTGGATAGAGAGGGAGGCGCGGGGTACCATAAATGTCGTGCATGTGCCGAAAACAATCGACAACGACATACCCCTTCCCGCCGGAGCCCCCACCTTCGGTTACGAAACCGCCCGCCATTGGGGCGTCGAGATAGTCAAAAACCTCATGGAAGACGCGAAGACGACCGGGAGGTGGTACTTCATCACCACGATGGGCAGGCATGCCGGCCACCTCGCACTCGGCATCGGCAAGGCTGCCGGCGCGACCATCACCCTCGTCGCCGAAGAGTTTAGAGAGGAACGGGTTTCATTCAGAAAAATAGCCGATGTCCTCACCGGCTCAATGATCAAGAGGCTCTCAACGGGAAGAGATCACGGGGTGGCGATCCTCGCCGAGGGAATCGCCGAGAAGTTCGACTGCGACGAGCTGTGTCAGCTCGAGCAACTGGAGCGGGACGAGACCGGCAGGGTGAGGCTGTCGGAGATACAGCTCGGCAGGGTCCTCAAAAACTTCGTGAAGCAGACGCTCGATGAGATGGGGATGAAGATAACCGTCGTCGATAAGAACATAGGCTACGAGCTTAGGGCGGCGCCTCCCATCCCCTTCGACGAGGAATACACCAGGAACCTCGGCTACGGGGCCGTGCGGTATCTCCTGAGGGGCGGTTCGGGAGCGATGATCGTCTTTGACGAAGGACGGCTCAGGCCGATCCCCTTCATTGAGATGATCGACGAATCCACGGGGAAGATCAAGGTCAGAATGGTGGATACCGCCTCCGAGAACTATCTCGTAGGCAGGAACTACATGATCAGGCTTGAGAGGGAGGACTTCTCGGGCCAAGCACTGGAGCGGCTCGCCCGGACCGCCCACATGGAGCCCGAGAAATTCCGCGAGAGGTTCGGCGGCGTTTGCTGAAGCATCGGGCCGCTGCATGCCGGCACGACTGAGGCCGTCACCCACCCAAGGCGGTGAAAACCATGTTCGCGGTGAAATGGAAGATGACCGCAGGGACGATATTCCGTGTCCTCCAATAGAGCCAGCCCATGACGAGTGAAGGCAGGAACGTGAGCACAAGGTGCCATTCTGCAGCGACAAACGCACGGGGCAGATGCGCTGCTGCGAACAGAAGGCTCGTGATAACCAACGCCTTCCGGTCGTTTCCGAGTGCCTCCTGAAGGTAGCCCCTGAAAAACGTCTCCTCCGGAAAGGCAACTGCAAGAAGCTGATATCCCGCGGTAGTGATGCCGGGCAGGTGAATGGCGTGACCTGTCAGCAGTCCCGCAAGGGCAAACGGCACCAGGCAAAGGAGAGTCGCGGCGACACCGAGGGCTATGTCTGCGCGGGAGAAGCCGATGTGCACCTTTCTTCTCAGAAAGAACGGCAGAGCCACCATTATGACCGGGAGGAAGTGCACGAGTACAGGGGCCCGAAGGGAGAGAATGCCCAGAATGACAAGGGCGAGATAGGCAGAGACGGCAATGAACTTCGCACGGGTCCCCGGAGGACTCATTTCCAGTTCAGGCGCTTCAGGCCTTGTCTCGCTGTGCATGGAGGATCTATGAGGCGTCATCGCTGTCATTTAAGAATAACAATAATTTCAAAAGGTTTCCATGCCCCGCTTCGGGCTTGACCGGTCGGTCCGGTCCACCTTACAATGAGAGTCATATGAAAATTCGCCAAATCGACCTCATAGGCTTCAAGTCATTTGCCGATAAGACCACGATCTCCTTCCATGACGGCATCACCTGCATTGTCGGTCCCAACGGATGCGGGAAGAGCAACATCGTCGATTCCTTCAGGTGGGTCCTGGGGGAACAGAGCGCCAAGAGCCTTCGGGGCGAGAAGATGGAAGAGGTCATATTCCAGGGCACGGCAACAAAGAAGCAGCGAGGCATGGCTGAGGTGACGCTCTTCGTTTCTCACGCATACGGGGCACACGAGAAGGAGGCACCAGGAAACGGCAACGGCGAGACGCCAGACGATCCGTCAACTGACCGGATCATCGTTTCACGGAGGCTGTACCGCTCCGGGGAGAGTGAATACATCCTCAACAGAAGGCAGTGCAGGCTGAAGGACATCAGGGACGTCTTCCTTGACACCGGCCTGGACGTGAAGAGCTATTCCATCCTCGACCAGGGGAGGATTACGGAGATTCTGAACACCAAGCCCCACGAGAGGCGTTACCTCATCGAAGAGGTGGCCGGGGTCATGAAATACAAGGTAAGAAAGGCCGAGGCGCTCTCGAAGCTCGAATCGTCGAAGCAGAACCTCCAGCGGATAAGCGACATCGTCGCCGAAGTGAAAAGGCAGATGAACAGCCTCGACCGGCAGGTCAGGAAGGCCGAGCGTTACAAGCGGCTCGCACAAGACCTCAGGGAAGCGGAGCTCAGAATCAGCAAACGGGAGCATGTGCAACTCTCGGCGGTCCTGTCCTCACTGCACTCCGAGATCGCGTCTCTCAGTGATTCCGATACGGCGAGGCGTGCCGAAATTTCCGCTATAGAGACCGCCATAGAAACGAAAAGGGTGGATCTCCTTGACAGGGAGAAGGCCCTCGTCGATCTCGAAATGTCGTTACAGGGCAAGATGATCGAGGTCGCAGAGGGAGAAAAAAGAATTGCCGTCGTGAAGACGAATATCGAAAACAGGAAGGCCGATATCACGCGCCTCATCATTCAGCAGGAGGAATCGGTTGCAAAAAGAGAAGAACTGAGCGCCAAGCGTGCCGAACTCGATTCGGCCGAGCACTCCCTGTCGTCGCACATGGCAACCGTCTCCGACGATCTCAGGGAGAAACAGGGCCTGCTCTCATCTCTCGAGGCGGCCGTCACCGGGAGAGAGGAAGCGATCGAGGTAAAGAGGAAGGGCCTGTTCTCAGTCTCCGATGCGCTGAGCCAGAAAAGAAACGAGGCGAACAAGCTCCTTTCATCCCTGGAAACACTCAAGTACAGGGAATCGGTGTCGCTCAGAGACATTGCATCGGTGAAGGATAGCGTCGGAGCCATCGAAGACGCCATTCGTGCCTCCGAGGCAGAGGCGGCCTCGAAGGGCTCCGATCTCGAGAGGGTGCGAACTGAGGCCGACGCCCTCAAACTGCGCATCTCCTCGTCGCGCATAGAACTCGAGCAGAAACGGAGCCTCCTCTCGTCGGGGAGGGAAACCCTCGCCTCGAACCTCTCACGCGTTTCCTCGCTGAGGGAACTGATCGTTGACGCCACCCTCGCGGATTACCTCACCGGGAAGGGGCAGGAGGCGCTCTCGAGAATGACCGCTTCCGACCTTGTAAGTACCGAGAGCGGGTTCGAGATTGCCGTTGAGGCCGCCCTTTCGGAGAGAGTGAATGCCCTGGTCATCGACAATAAGGAAGACCTCCAGGCGGTGCTGGAGATAATCAGGGAGAAAAACCTGCCGAGGACGGCAATCCTTTTTAGGCCGCTCCTCGACCAGGGAGAACCACTCAACGACGCAAACCGGAAACACATCCCTACAGTCAGACGGGCTTTCGACCTCGTCACGTTCGATGAGACTTCGTCCGCCGAGGAGACCCTCACCACTCTCAAGGCGGCAGTGTCTGCAGCCCTCAGGGACGTCTACGTCGCCGAAACGCTCGAGAGCGCCCTCGACGTGCTTCGTGACGCCTCCCAGGATGCCTTTACCGTCGTAACGCTTGACGGAGAAGTGGTCACGAAAGACGGTTTCGTCCTCGCAGGTCAGGGAAGGGAGATCCTGAAGCGCAAGAGGGAGATCAGGATGCTCCAGAACGCAATAGGGGAGCAGCAGCGGGCCATAGAAAGCATCGAGCGTGATCTCACGGCACTCGCCATCGAGGTGAGCGAGAGCAGGGAGACGCTGCGCCAAATGGAAACCGGAATAGTCGAGATGGAAAAGACTCTGTCCGTGCTGAACCACGGACTGCAGGACCAGAAAGAGGATCTGGACCGGAAGAGGAGGAAGCACGCCTCGCTCGAGAGTGAGCTGGCTGCCGTATCCATCGAGAAGCAGTCTCTGTCCGAAGCCCTCGCGTTGAAGACAGCGGAAATCGACCGGCACGAAGAGGAAAAACTCCACATAGCCGAGGAGATCACTGCGCTCCAGCAGGACCTCGCGGCCTCAAAAAACGCCCATGAAGAGGCGCGGGGCCATTTCACCGACATGAAACTCGCAGCCGGCGCATACAGGGAAAGGTCAGAGGCGCTCAGGAAGGAGCGGGAGCAGCTTGAGGCGCTCTCCGAAGAACTCGATCGAAGGGAAGCCACAGCGGTTGGGGAGGCGGAGGAGGCGAGCCGCAGGATTGAAGAGTCCCGTGCGGAACTGCAGGGCCTGGAGGAACGAGTGAAGGCACTCGTCTCTGAAGCCGACAAACTCAGAGAGGTGCGGGAAAGAGAGAAGGAAGAGATCGCCGGTGAGAACCAGTCCGTTCTGGCCCAAGAGACCTCCCTCAAGAGGATGAGGTCCGAGATGGACGTGCTCTCGCGCCAACTCGGGGAGATGAATACGAGAGCGGTCGAGACAAGGCTCAGGAACGAGAACATCGCCCGTACGATCAGCGAGAAATACGATCTCGACATAGCCGCCCATGAGGTGCAGACAGAGGGTTTCGACCCCACGGAAGACGAAACCAGGGTAGCCGAACTTCAGGGCAAGATGAAAGACCTCGGCCCCGTCAATCTCGGCAGTCTGGAGGAGTATGACGAGCTGAAAAGCCGCCACGACTTCATGTCAAAGCAACAGACAGATCTCACCCTCTCGATTGCCGAACTCGAGGAGGCGATCACAAGAATCAATGCCACAACAAAGAGAAAGCTCAGGGAGGCCTACGATGCCCTTAGAGCGAAATTCACCGAGGTCTTTACCACCCTCTTCGGCGGCGGCAGGGCTGATATCGTCCTTATAGACGAGGGAAACATCCTCGAGTCCGGGATCGAAATCATCGCCCAACCCCCGGGCAAGAAGCTTCAGAACTTGAATCTCCTCTCCGGTGGAGAGAAGGCCCTCACATCTCTCGCCCTTCTCTTCGCGGGATTCCTGATCAAACCGAGCCCGCTCTGCATCCTTGACGAGGTCGACGCGCCCCTCGATGAATCGAACACGGTGAGGTTTGCACAGATGCTCAAGAACCTTTCGAGGGACACCCAGTTCGTCGTGATCACCCACAACAGGACGACCATGGAGGCAGGTAACAACCTGTACGGGATCACCATGGAAGAGGCGGGGGTGTCAAAGGTCATCTCACTCCAGTTCAGTGAGCTTGAGTGATGCAGCCAGTCGCGATCCGGTCCGCGGCTAGATCCGCGGCGTGTCGTATCCCTTGCCGAGCTTCTTTTCTATCTCTATGCGCTTGAGCACAGCCCTCTTGATCTTCCCGCTGATCGTTTTCGGCAGCTCCTCGACAAATTCTATCTCCCTCGGGCATTTGTACGGAGCGGTCTTCACCTTCACGAATTCCTGTATGTGCCTCATCAGTTCCTGTGTCGGCTCGTAGCCGGGAGCGAGGACGACAAAAGCCTTGACAATCTCGCCGCGCATGGAGTCAGGGCTGCCCACGACCGCGCTTTCTGCAACCGCCTCGTGCTCCTGAAGGACGCTCTCAACCTCGAAGGGACCGATGCGGTGCGCCGATGACTTAATCACGTCGTCGGCCCGACCGAAAAAATACAGATAACCGTCGGAGTCCGAGTAAGCCTTGTCCCCGGTGAAGTACCACTCTCCCCTGAAGACCCTTTCATTCTCTTCCGGGTCTTCGAGGTACCCATCGAACATGCCTACCGCCTTCTTGGGTATTACCTTCACCGCGATGTTGCCCACCTCCCCCGCTGGCACCGGCCGGGCGTCGTCATCCAGAATATCGACCGTCATGTCCGGCACAGGCCTTCCCATCGAGCCGGGCTTCACCGGCATGCATGGGTAGTTCCCCACAAGAAGCGTCGTCTCGGTCTGGCCGTATCCCTGCCGTACGATCCTGCCTGTGGCCTCCTTCCACGCCCGTATCACCTCCGGGTTGAGCGGTTCGCCCGCAGAGGTGCACCGACGGAGCCCCGAAAAGTCGAAGCGGGACAGATCCTCGAGAATCAGCACCCTATAGACCGTCGGCGGGGCACAGAATACCGTGATACCCTGCGACGTGAGGAGCTTGAGCGTCAGCCGGGGATAGAACTTGGGGCCTGCGTTGTGGACAAAGATCGCAGCGCCCAGGACCCACTGCCCATAGAGTCCCCAGGCCGCCTTCGCCCACCCTGTGTCCGAAAGCACCCAGATGAGATCTGTCGGTTTGGCGTCATGCCAGAGCGCCGCTGTCCTCAGATGGCCGAGAGGATACGTCATGCTGTGGAGGACCATCTTAGGATACTTAGTCGTCCCGGAAGTGAAATAAATGATGAACGGATCGCCCGCATCCGTCGGTTCCACGTCGTCGCGGGACAGGTGGATCGATGACTGCTCCATGAGATGCTCGAAACTCGTCCACCCCTCCACGTCTCCTTCAACGAGGATCCTGTGACTCAGGAAGGACGCCTCGATCTGCCGGCTCGCCTCGTCGACCTTCGCATAATGAGAGACACTGGTGATCACGACCGACGCCTTGCCGTGACGGAGCCTGTACTCGATGTCCGAATGGGTGAGGACCGTGGGGGCGGGCATCACTACGGCACCGAGCTTGTGGCACCCGACAAGGATGAAATACCATTCCGCCACTCTCGGCAGCATTATGAAGATCCTGTCTCCCTTCTTAACCCCTAGGGCTTTCAGTGAGTTCGCAACCTTGTTCGACATGGCCGACACGTCCCAGAACGTGTACTTCCTGATGTCCTTTCCCTGTGCGTCGGCCCAGACAAGGGCAAGTTTAGTCCTGTCACGGGCAAATCCGTCGACCACGTCAAAGCCGAAGTTAAAGCGTTGCGGCACCTCTATTCTGAAGCTCTCCCGTGCCGAGTCATAGTCATCCATCTGGTAAGACCAGGGCATCTCTTCTCCTCTCTCCTCTGAACTCTGTATCAGGCCGCCGAGCGGTTTCTCGTCACGCCGCGGCAGTCATGCGCGACACTGACTTCGGGGCCTCGAACAACGGACATAACGATAGCACCGCTCTCTGCGTGAGGTCAACGGGCCGAAACTCAAGTGCAGGTGTCTATTTGCCGGGATTGACAGGCACGACGGGTTCGATGATAAGCGGTATCTGTTGGTCCTCGGGAATTCTCGTCCACTTCTCCACCGTGCCGTCGCTGTGAATCTTCAGGTGCACGCGGGAGCCTTTGACTACGAATGATCACGCTTCAGCGTCCCAGACAAGGTCGAACACCTCTCTCTCCCCCCTGTCCAGGAATATCACCATTCTGTCAGTCGGGCCGAGGGTAATGACAGCCTGCGTGTCCTCAGAGATCACCTTTCCATACTTGTCCGTCATGAAATAGCCTCCTGCTTCACTCTCGGTCGCACAGATAAGGGAGAGAGCGACTCCTACACTGACAATGACTATGCTGAGGCAATTCTTCATGGCAGCACCTCCTGATGACCTCCGGCGGTCCTGACGTTCATAGTACAATACTCTTGCTTTTCGCGTCGGGCAAGCAGCGAATGTACGACACGTCTGTCAGTCCATTATAATCCGGATGCCCCGCACTGCAGCCGTAGCGTTGATTTGTTGGTATATGCGTTTGAAATGGCGCCTGATGCGGGCCCTGTTGCAGCCTCAGGTGAAGGAGGTCCCCAATGACGAGAAATCGTCGCGACGTGCATGACAAGCCCGTGCATCGCATATACGACAGCGAGGGACGGGAAGTCGGCTACGAACAAATGCGCCACGGGATTGCCAGCGCCGATGTCCTCCTTTTCGGAGAGATTCACGGCAACCCCGTTGCCCACCGTCTCGAATTCGAGATCACGAAAGACCTTTGTCGGATACTGCACGGAAAGATCACGCTCGGCGCTGAGATGTTCGAAGCCGACACGCAGCTCGTGATCGACGAATACCTCGCAGGGCTGATCACGTCCGACCATTTCAGGAGGGATGCGCGGGCATGGGACAATTACGTACGTGATTACCAGCCTCTCGTCGAGTTTGCCCGGGAGCACGGCCTTACCTTCGTCGCAACGAATATACCGAGAAGATACGCCAGCCTTGTTGTCCGTGAGGGACTCGGGGCACTCCGTCGCCTGCCGCGCGAGGCCGCGAGATTCGTTGCACCGCTGCCGGTTGAAGCTGACGTCTCGCAGCCCGACTACGGCGAGGTCGCGGCAATGAGCGCGGCGCACGGAAGAGACCCGGAACTGTTCGTCGTGGCGCAGGCCGTCAAGGATGCCACCATGGCACATTTCATCTCAACGCGGCGGGTCCCAGGGAGCCTCTTCATCCATTACCATGGTGTCCTTCACTCACGCGATTTCGGGGGAATTTACTGGTACCTGAAGGGTATCTCCCCCCTTCTCGCGGTTGTCGCAGTCACCTGCGCAGAGAGCGAGACGGC